>DATFNI010000393.1:0-3143 GCA_035266485.1 Balneolales bacterium | reverse complement strand
CGGGCGTCACCTGCAACGTGAAGAAGGTCAGGAGCCTCAGGTTTGCCTGATGATGCCCCGGCTTATAGGTACGGACGGAACCATGAAAATGTCCAAATCGTACGACAATTACATCGGCATCACAGAAGCACCTAACGACATGTATGGCAAGGCGTTATCGATACCGGACGATCTGATCTATTCTTACTTTGAACTCCTGACGGATATTCCACTTGAAGAACTGCCGGAATTCAGGAAGAAGGCTGTCGATGACCCAAGAAACACGAAGCACGATCTGGCCTTCACCATCACAAGAATGTATCACGGTGAGGAAGCGGCCAATGAGGCGAAAGAACATTTTCAAAAGACCGTAATAAATAAGGAGATACCGGATGAAATCCCTGAGTTTACCTTTGATAGAGGCAGCGAGTTAAATCTGGTACAGATTATTCGCAACATTAATTTTGCCACAAGCAACAGTGAGGCAAAACGTCTGATACAGCAGGGAGGGGTTACTCTCGATGGAGATACGATTGATGACATTCATCATACCCTAACAATCGGTGATGGCTTTAACCGGGTAATAAAGGTGGGTAAACGTAAGTTCGGGCGACTTTTGTCTAACTGATTTTTGCTCATTCATCAACCTTTTTGATAAGGAGAACTTGCACGAAGGTCAAAATTTAGTATCATAGTGCACCTGCAATTGCAGTTGTTTAATATTAAAATACATGACTAATACCAATGGGGACACATTATAAGGGTAATAAAAAGGAGATACGCGCCCTTGATGCATTCATCAAGTTAAACCGTGCTTCAGAATCACTAAACAGCCGCCTATCCACACAACTCAATGAATGGAATCTGACCGTCAGTCAGTTTGGGGCGCTTGAGGCACTCTATCATTTGGGGCCCATGAACCTGAGCGAATTGAGCCAGAAGCTGTTGAAGAGTGGCGGAAATATCACTATGGTAGCTGACAACCTCGAGAAAAGAGGCCTGCTTGTCAGGAAACGAAGTAAAACCGATCGTCGTTACGTGAAAGTTGAATTAACGTATGAAGGAAAAAATTTAATAGAATCAATTTTCCCTGAACACGTTACCAATATCGTTAATGAAATGATTGCACTCGATCCTGGCGAGCTGGAAGAGTTGTCCAGGTTATGCAAAAAACTCGGACGTAAAGTTTGAAAATAACTCCAAATTGTACCTATGGACCAAAAGAGTAATCCCTCCTTTCTCCCTGTTTCAGGTCGAATTTTCATAAGCTTTATTTTTTTGATAACCGGGTTATCAAAAGTAATCCTATGGCACACGTACATGGTAATACTAAGTACAAAAATGATTCCCCTGGATCCTCTTGTCCTTTTTGTTTCCCTGCTTGTGGAGATTCTTGGTGGGCTGTCCATTTTGATGGGCTATAAAATACGATATACTGCAATGATGTTGTTCCTTTACTTATTACCAGTAAGTTTGATCATGCATAACTTTTGGGCTTTTTCCGGGTTACAGTTTACCCACGAGTTCTTAAATTTTCTGAAGAATATGGCCATTATGGGCGGGTTGCTATACCTGGCTCATTATGGCGCCGGGCCATTCAGTGTCGATAGATGGCTGGCACGTAAGAGTGAAACAGGCGTTGAAGTCTGAGGGTACCCGTCAGCGATCAGCTTTCAGTAATTTCCGCCCAAATATACGGTTTGCCGGTTTCGTGTTATTCCTTATATGGGTAACTGTTTTCTAATTCGCTGATTTCACCGCTTCATATACGAGCATTGGCGGAATATTGAGTAACTCCAACTCGGTATGAACCTGTCCAAAAATCTTACGGATGGGCACCTTAAGGTGTCCCGAGGTTTGATAGGCCAGGAATTTTCCGCCGGCCCTGAGTAAATCGTACGTTTGTTGCAAAATATTGAGTTTTTGATCATCCTCAAGAAACGAGAACGGAATGCCGGATAAGACGTAGTCCGCATTCTCGATCCCCAGATTTTCAGCAATCGTTCCCACCTCCTCTGCGGAATCGTCAAAAATACGAACCCTCTCATCAATAAATTCTTCCCTGAGCTTTTCAACAAAATTGTTATTCAACTCGATCAATATAAGCCTTGAATCTTTAGTCATATGATCTAAAAGATACCGGCTGAACACTCCGGTACCGGGACCGTACTCGAATATGACAAATTTTTTATTGAAATCTATTTTCTTGCAGACGTGTTTCACGCAGGCTGTCGACGAAGGTGTGATTGAGGCGACATTTTTATCTGTAAGGAAATTCTTTATATATGATAGGGTACTCATTATAGCTTATAATCCATATCCATCAATTCGCATCGGTTATCAATGCCAATTTCGATTTTGAAGTATAACATTGTGTCAATCACTGGAATATAGGCGATTCGTAAGATTATCTCTTGCAGAAACATCTCCCGACTACACAGGTTTTCTTCAAAAGTGCATTTTCTTACAAAAAATGTTATCTCTAACCTTAAAATGGTTACAACCATAAACGGTGTGATACACTAACCTATTTAACTAACCAGTGCGACGTCCGTGCCCCTTTTTCACTATTTGTGCAGCAGAAGATCCAGACTAAATATTATCAGTATGCTCCTGCTTATTTTATGTAGCTCTGCACCTTTAATGGCACAGAGTGCTATTGAGATTAGCATTCTTGAGAAATCCGGCAAACAAAGCATTCCGGGCATTCCGATCCAACTGAGTAACAGAGCTATAGGTTATTCAAAATCAAAAACATCAGATACACATGGCAATGTTCGGTTTTCGGGATTGTCCACATCCGGCAGTTATCGTGTCTCAATACCGGAAACCCCTATATATCGAAAGATTTCCGTTGATGATATCCACCTGGAATCGAACCATACTTCTTCTGTAATCATCGTCCTTACCCGGCGCAACCAGAAACTACCGGAAATTACAATTTCTGCCCCGGCCACCCGGCTCAATACCGTCAATGCCGAGCTGTCTGCAGATCTGGACCGGAAACAAATAGCAACAATTCCGGTTCAGGGACGGGATATTTCGCAAATGCTTTACCGCCTGCCCGATATTACACCTGCCACCGGCTTTTTTCCGGAGGCACCCGTTGTAAGTATCAACGGTACTAATTCATTATACACATACTACAGCATCGATGGACTGGG
>DATFNI010000392.1:0-17824 GCA_035266485.1 Balneolales bacterium | reverse complement strand
GCGGTATCCTTATGCGAAGTGGAGATTATTTGTATACGATATCCATAATTTCCGTTGTATCCCGTTTCGGCAACCTGGCTATTTTGAAATATTGGTGGAATAGTATTTGTCTGTGTTGCATACAGATCGGAGAGCTTGCTTCGATACGTAGCCAGCTGCTGACTTTGTATGGGGGTCTGAGTCGGCTTATGTATCTCGGTGTTTTCACCGCCATTCGCAGACTCCCGGGTAGATTTATTTGATGAGCTACAACCCGCGACCCATGCCGTTGCAAAAATGGCGGAAAGGAATACAGAAATTCGGAAATTATAGGAATAAGTGCAATGAAATAACGATTTCATAAGATCTCAGATGATTAATAACCTACAGGATGCCATGTAGTTTTTATTTCCAGGAACGGTTCTATAACGTACGGACTTTCCGCTTCGTCTTCACGCCACGTCCTGAATTTTGTAAAACAAACACGTTTCACGTTTTCGGCAGCTAGTTCCTGAATCTTTTTTGTGTCATTCTGATTATCAGCAGCGTACCAGAATGCGTTGACATCCATATGGGAAGCGAAATGAGGTATCAATTCTTCACGAAATCCGGTAAGAATGTTGACAACACCGGCGGGCAAATCAGAGGTGTTTAAAATCTCTGATAATGTGATGGCAGTCAGTGGCTTCGTCTCGGAAGCCAGAATAATGGCTGTATTCCCGCCAACAATAACGGTGGATATTATCGATGCCAGTGAAAGGAGTGACGGATCGTCGGGAGCCATAACAGCAACAACCCCTGTAGGTTCGGGCATGGTAAAATTAAAGTGTGATGTTGCCACCGGATTGACGCTGCTGAAAACCTGTTGAAATTTATCAGACCAGCCGGCATAATACACGAACCGATCGACCGCTTCCGTCACTTCACGTTTTGCAAGGTTGCTTTTTACTCCCTGAGATTCTAATTCAGAGATGAGCTGTTCCCGCCGGCCTTCCATCATTTCGGCAATCCGATACAAAATTTGGCCGCGGTTATAAGCGGCCCGGCCCGACCACCCTGCAAAGGCAGATCGTGCGCTGACGACGGCTTCCCGAAAGTCTTTTCGTGAGGCACGGCACATGTTGGCCAGGAGTTTTTGGTTTTTATCATTGACAGGAAAATATCGTCCGGATTCGGTCCGGGGGAACTTTCCGCCAATGTACAGTTTATAGGTTTTCAGAACAGGTAAATGATCAATCATATCAGTTAAGTTCTACATAAGGTTTCAGGCCATGCAGACCGCCTTCGCGACCCATACCGCTTTCTTTGTAACCGCCAAAAGGGGAAGTCGGATCAAACTTGTTGAAAGTGTTTGCCCATACAACCCCGGCCCGCATCTTGACGGTCATTTTAAATATTTTGGCACCTTTGTCGGTCCAGATACCACCCGACAAGCCATACGGTGTGTTATTGGCCTTTTCCATGGCCTCTGCGGGCGTACGAAAAGTTTGGATCGTTAATACCGGTCCGAATATCTCTTCCTGCACAATTCGGTGCGATTGAGCAGCTTCGGTGAATAAGGTCGGTTTGCACCAGTACCCTTTTTCAGGAAGACTGCAGGATGATTGATAGACACTCCCGCCTTCATTAATACCCGACTCAATTAACTCGTGTATCTTATCAAGTTGCATGCGTGAGTTAATGGCTCCGATATCGGTATTCTTGTCAAGTGGATCCCCGAGGCGGAGTGTAGTCATACGCTCTTTAAGCTTACGAATGACTTCCTCAGCCACGCTTTCCTGTACAAACAGACGTGACCCGGCACAACAGACATGCCCCTGGTTGAAGAAGATGGCGTTGACGATACCTTCAACAGCCTGATCGATGGCCGCATCTTCCATGATGATGTTAGCGCCCTTTCCGCCCAGCTCCAGCGTATATTTTTTCTCTGTTCCGGCAAGTGACTTCATGATGATTTTGCCCACTTCGGTTGATCCGGTGAAGGCGATCTTGTCAACATCAGGGTGATTCACGATGGCGGCACCAGTCGTTCCGGCTCCGGTAACGATATTGACAACGCCCGGCGGCAAATCGGCATCGCGGATCAATTCCGCCAGTTTCATTGCCGTAAGGGGAGTGGTTTCGGCAGGTTTTAGTACAACCGTGTTTCCAGTAGCCAGGGCTGGGGCAAGTTTCCATGCGGCCATCAGCAATGGAAAATTCCAGGGGATTATCTGTCCGGCAACTCCCACGGGTGTTACGCTGCGCCCGGGAAATGCAAACCGGAGCTTGTCCGCCCATCCGGCGTAGTAGAAGAAGTGTGCGGCAACAAGTGGAATATCAACATCGCGAGATTCACGAATAGGTTTACCTCCATCCATACTCTCGATGACGGCAAACTCCCGTGCCCTTTCCTGGATAAGACGGGCAATGCGGAAAAGATATTTGCCCCTGTCACGACCCGACATCTTCGACCACACTTTGTTGTAAGCCGATCGGGCTGCTTTTACAGCTTTATCGACATCGGTTGCTTCTGCCAGGGCTACCTCGGAAAGCTTTTGCTCATTGGATGGATTTATCGTGTCGAAATACCTGTTCGATTCGGCCGGTACAAATTCACCGTTGATAAACAGATCATATCGTTCTTTCAATGTAATATGATCCGTACTTTCCGGTGCAGGGGAATATTCCCAGCTACCGTCGAAATCGAGACCTGTTGTTTTCTGTTCTGACGAAATGGATTTTTCTTTAAGCATAGTGCTTTGATCAATAGTGAATCATAGATCATCAAGTTCAATAAAATACCGGAATCGGATATGAAACTGTTACCGCGTTTTCTGTTGATCGGTTTCACCGGATGATAAACTCAATCGATGGAGAAGTAATCCCCGGATTGATAGCGTCCCGTTTCCTGCTTTATGATCTGCATTAAAAGATCATTTGCAAGGGAACTGGCCCCAAAACGGAATCGTTCGGGAGTCAGCCAGTCGGCACCCAGGGTTTCCTTCAGCATAGCCAGGTAACGCAAAGCTGTTTTTGAGTCGCGGATACCTCCAGCTGGTTTCATGCCCCGTTTCTCTCTAGTCTTATAATAAAAGTCGCGGATAGCCTCAAACATTACAAGAGTAACCTCCATAGTTGCCGCCGGTTTTACTTTGCCCGTTGAGGTTTTTATAAAATCTCCACCGGCATATAATGCGATGTCACTGGCACGCCGAACATTATCGAGGGTTTGTAGTTCCCCGGTCTCAAGGATAACCTTCAAATGGTGCTCACCACAAAGCTCTTTAATTTCTGCGATCTCATCAAATACGTAGGGATAGTCTCCGGCCAGGAACCGGCCTCTTGAGATGACCATATCTATTTCATCGGCTCCCTGATCAAGGGCGTATTTTACATCATCAAGTTTATTCTGTTTGGAAGCCATTCCACTGGGGAAAGCAGTGGCTACGCTGGCCACGTGAATGTCGCTTCCCCGTAACGCGTCCTTTGCAATAGACACCATCGGAGAATAGACACAGACAGCAGCAACCGATGGGATGCCCTCATGTTCGAGTGGCCGGATAGCCTTAACGCATAATTGACGGACCTTGCCGGCCGAATCCATTCCCTCAAGGGTAGTCAAATCTATCATACTGAGAGCCAGCTTGAGTCCGGCGACCTTCGACTCCTTCTTGATGCTGCGAGCTTTAAAACGTGCCACGCGTTCTTCCACGCCAACCTGATCCACAGGCCGCGTTAAACGGAAATCAGGAAGTACGGTTGTATTCATAAATTCTCATTGTAAAAGCTACTTATTTAAGTCTCAAAATAGGAAAAAATGCATTACGAATGCATGCAGATATTGCAGACGGGTTACGAAAACGGTTTTACTGAGAATTTGTGTCTTTTAATGCGCTTATTGACAAGACTTGTGCCTGATCCCGCCAGAATTTTGAGCCGCATAACGAGGAAATGATGCGTATGGGAAAAAATGAAGTACTCGGACCTATCACTGACATGCATGGCGGCCATGCCTTAAACTATAATTCGTGAACCAATAGTTGACTTCATCGACTTGATTCCGGCGTTTTTTCCGGGAAATATTTTTTTATCAATATCTCTGATTCCAAATCGCCAAGTTTTGCAGCTTTGTTGAGGTCGTCGTAGGCATACTGTTTGTTACCAATTCTCAAAAAGGTAAGGCCCCGGTTATAGAGCCCGCAGATATTTTCCGGATCGATTTTCAAGGCCTGATTATAATCAATGATGGCTTCTTTTTTCCTGTGGTAGCTGTGGAAGTGTATCATCCCCCTGATAATATATGCTTCAGGATCATTGGGGTCGCTATCTATACTTTTGTTGATGTCATCCATTGCCTGAGAGTTATTTTGGCAATTCAGTTCCGCATAGGCTTTTCGTTTGAGGCATTGCGGATCGTCCTCATAAACCGTCAGTATTTTGTTATAGTAATTGATGGCATGCGGATAATTCCCAAGGTCCTCCTCAATCAAACCCAGAACGAGCAGGGCAGTATAGTTCTGTCCGTTATCTTCAAGCAATTCAGCAGAAATCCTCCCTGCGCATTCGAAATCTTCTATCTCGTAATAGAAGATGCAAAGTTGTTCATCATATTTCAGGTTCTCGTTCTGCTCTTTTGTCATATCCGCGTGTCCTTTATTAGAAAAGGGAGTTTCATGTCGAAGAGAATCACGAATCGCTCCATCCGCTAATATGGGGCTTTCAACTTCTGATCACGATTTGATCCTATACCTCCACATTATCATAACCACTTACAATGTATTTCAGGTTCCTGCATATGAAAATCATTTAACAACCGATTACGGATTTCATTTAGATGCATTTTCGCGCAATAAAAAAGGGCGATTCCTAACCGGAATGCCCTTTATAATGGGATTAGCAGGTGTGTGTGTGCGTGTGGATGTGCGTTGAATGCAGATGATAGTTGCGGTTAATCAGTTAGATTGGATTTCGCAATTCGTATAAAACAGATTCCCCGGATGGCTTTGTTGACACTCCTATATCAAACTATACCCAAATAGACTTATGAAGCCGTACTAAACTGCTTGCTGGCAAAATACCGGTCGAGCATCTCCCCGGCATACCCGTAGCCGAGCTCTGCAGCCTGAGAAAAGTCATCGTGGGCATAATTTTTATTTCCATATTTCAAATATGCGTACCCCCTGTTGAAGAGTGCCATAACATTTTGCGGATCAAGTCGCAGTGCCTCGTTGTAGTCGACAATGGCATCAAGCTTTTTAGCGAAATAATAGAAATATATCATTCCACGAATGAGATAGGATTCTGCATCGTTTTTATCAAGCTCAATACTGATGTTGATATGTTGCAGGGCTTCTAATTCCATGTGAAGGTGCATTTCTACGTATGCTTTGCGTTTCATCGCCTTAGCATCCTGGGGATAATTGTTGAGTATGGCATCGTAATGTTGAAGAGCCATAGGCAGATTATCCCTGACCTCGTAAACAGCGCCTAAAACATATAAGGCAGTCCTGTTTCTCGGATCATCATTCAAAATGAAACCGGCTGTTTGATAGGCATGTTCGTAATCTTCAATGCGCAGGTAAAAAAGGCACAACTCATTCGTAAATAAGCTTACCGGAGATGGTTTAACTTGGGTAGTCATCTTTTCAAAAGTTAGGGGATTTTCAATTGATGAAGTTAGAAAGGGGGACTTACCATCTTCAGTATTAACCGGGAAAAGACTGATTGCGATAAGTATTTGATATAAATATAATTAGAATCTTATTTCAATTTTTTACAGTTCTAATTGTTGAAAGATTATTTTCAAAAGCCCCACTGTCGAACTTATTTTTCCTTGGCAGTAATATATAGGCGTATTTATACTAAAAACAATTGAATAAAACAGAATTAAGGTTATAAACTCTTAATTGATATGTAATTTATTGGGACCCATTAATTTGTAAATAATTGTAAAATATAATTATTTACAATATTCGTAATTAAAAATGAAGCCTGTCTCTTTGTCTATTATCCGGACGATACCTATCTGAAGAGTTCTCCGATTTTGGCTGCCGGCGAGTTTCCTGATTAATAACAGCAGGCGGCTCTTCCTGCAGAGCTGACAGAACGTGCGGATCGCGGTGGTAAATATCTCTTCTGAACTGGTATGTCCCATCATCCTCAACCCAAAAAGTGAAATATGTTACGTAAATCGGCGGCTTCACCCGCAGAGGCACCATTTGATAATTTGTTGACTGTACAATAAGCTGTATGTAATCCATTGACCAATAGGTTTCATCATCCAATAACAAATAAGCCAGGTTTAATGCCCGCTCAACCCTGATGCAACCCGAACTGAATGTTCTTTTCCGGTTCTCAAATAAATCCTTGGCAGGTGTATCGTGAAGGTAAATACTGTAACTGTTGGGAAAGACAAACTTAACGCTTCCCAAAGCATTATTCTTGCCCGGATCTTGTCTGAAAAGATACTCGTCGGCTATGCTTTCATCCTTCCAGTCAATGTTTCGAGGATCCACGAATCTTCCATTGCTGTCAATTATCCGTATGTGTTCTTTTTCCAGATATCCCATATCTTTTCGGACCAACGGCAAAATATCTTTAGCCAGTATTCCATGGGGAATGATCCATGATGGATTAAATACCAGATACTCAATTTGTGAACTGAGTATTGGAGTCTTTCTGTATGGGCGACCTACTATTACTTTGTTTCTGCTGACCGTTACACCGTCCCTGACGACTTTAAGCTCAAAATTCGCACTGTTTACAAACAGGTAATAACTGCCCGGATCGTGCGGCAACCAGCGCCATCTCTCCATGTTAATGCGAATCTGTTGTACTATTTGATCAGGCGGAATATTCATCATCCCTATCGTTTCCCTGCCAATGATTCCATCTGCCGGAATCCCGTGTCGTTGCTGAAAAGAGAGAACAGATCGCCTGAGATCATCATCATAAAGGTCGGATTCTGTCGAGGCAGATGGGAACAGGTTCCCTGACATTTTAAGTCTTTCGCGTATCTTGACAATGCGATGGTCTCTGTCTCCCGGTTCAATCATTTTACCGCCGTCTATTCTACCCCAACCGCCATGCCGGAGTATGTCCATATAGTCATTCAGAGCCTTTCCCAGACGATGATACTCGGCGGCATGAGGTGATATTTCTTTGATAATATCAGATACTTTTTCCTTTTTTAACCGGTGTAAATACTCTGCAGGGTTAATACTTTGGGTGATCACATGCCATCGTGCAGTGTATTGATCAGGATCAACTTTGCCTGAACTTATATGAGAGGCATACAGCAAAAAGGCATCGGTTAGGAGGATATCCCGGGTAGCTATGTATTCGTCTCGTCGCGATACGGCCAACTGTTTCAGTCTGAGAAGGTGGTAATCTGATGGACTGATGCCCTCTGACCCGGCATGTTCAAGGATGTCGATGAAAGAGGCAACTTGCCTGTCATTCGTCCAGATTGGCCCGTATCCGTTTTGCGAGTATTCACGAATAACATCCGGTATGCAGTAGATTCGCGTATGTTCGTCTATCGTATTGTGCTGTTTCAGGTGAGTTATCCTGATAAAGATCAATTCGTTTACACGAGATCCCGGCGACATGTCATACTGCATGGACAGAAAGAGAAAAGCATTGAGCATTATGGCAGTCAGAACATATTGTGATTTCCTCTTCATAATTGCCCCCACTCAATCATCACAATAATAATTGCGTATATACAAAGATCGTATTTCTGAACTAAATATTACATTGTGTAGAAATTAGTCTTTTTAAATTAATTTAATTCGTTGCACAGGATTAAGTTATAGTAATAATTCGAGAATTATTATTGCTATATATAGGATATCATTCTTCTCATAATGAACGGATCAAACTCCATGATCCGCGGCTATGGATCTGTTCATTTTTGATCACATCAGGCATGCACCCGGTAAATCGGCGATCTGATTATGATGTGTGTGAGAGCTGTATTCTATCCGGATGCTATCAGTGACCAGACTGCGCTGGAAAAGGAGAGATTTCTCATCATGGTCTCTAAATTTAGGATCCTAAAAAAACTGAATCTGCAGGAACGTTATCTCATTCCTGTTCATTAAATTCCACGAACATATATGTGAATACCAACAAATTTTGACAGAATTATGGACTATCGTTTTTTAGGTAAATCAGGATTAAAAGTTTCGGCCCTTTCATTTGGGGCGTGGGTGACGTTTGGAGATCAGGTGGATGAAGAAGTAGCCTACGATTCCATGATGGCGGCACGAGATGCTGGCGTTAATTTCTTTGATAACGCGGAAGCGTATGCTGGCGGGGTTGCGGAAACAGTGATGGGAAATGTCATCAAAAAAGCGGGCTGGAATCGTACTGATCTGGTTTTATCAACAAAAATATTCTGGGGTGGCAAGGGACCCAATGACACCGGCCTTTCATTTAAACATATCTCAGAAGGCGCGAATGCGGCTTTAAAGAGACTTCAAACCGATTATGTGGATCTCATATTTTGTCACCGCCCGGATTTGCATACCCCGATAGAAGAGACAGTGTGGGCAATGAACCAGGTCATACAGCAGGGCAAAGCTTTTTATTGGGGAACCAGCGAGTGGTCGGCGGAACAGATCCGTGAAGCATATCACGTCGCACGGCAAAATCATCTGATTCCACCATTGATGGAACAGCCTCAATACAATATGCTGCACAGGGAAAAAGTAGAGAAAGAATTCGCACCGCTCTATGGTGAAATCGGACTTGGAACTACCATATGGAGCCCGTTAGCCAGTGGATTGTTAACCGGCAAATACAACGACGGGATACCGAAAGACAGCAGGCTCAACATGAATAATTATGACTGGCTTCGCAAACAACTGCTTGAATCGGAGGAGGGAAAAAGAAATCTCGCAAAAGTGAAGAAACTGGCTGTTATTGCCGACGAATTGGATATCTCTATGCCAAATCTTGCGATTGCCTGGTGTCTGAAAAATCCAAATGTCAGTACGGTAATCACGGGGGCATCTAAGCCGGAGCAGGTAAAACTGAATATGAATGCAGTCGATGTCGGGGATAAACTGACGCCGGATGTAATGGAACAAATTGAAAAGATACTAGACAACAAACCCGAAGCCGACATGGACTGGCGGGGGTGACAGTGATCAGCAAACAACTACCCATTAACAGTTGAAAAAGGGTTGAGGGTATCTTTCCGTGCTTTGTGTTTCCGTGGCATACGCCTTATGAGCCTCTTTGTCACGGGGCACAGAGATCGCAGAGTGAAATCACCAACTATTCATTATTTGTTCTTATTTAGGATTACCCTCCCCATAATCTGTCCTTTGGGTTAACTGTTAACTTTTATTTATAAGTACTATTCCTTGTTATATAAGAGGATATGAATGATCAAAGAGGAATAGGTGAATCTTTCACAGGCTAACTGGTTGCTATGAATTACTAAAAAGTGTTATATTATATAACTAATTAGTTGTTTGGTTATAATAAAGACGAGCCGCCTTACTCGTCACGGCAACACTCAAATTCCAAAATCAATAAATAAAAGTAACAACACATGAACCGATTATACCGGTTGTTTGTGCTGGCATGGGGGATGACTGTATTCACAGCTCTGCCCGGACTGCTGATGGGACAGGATACGGCCCAGGTACGCCGGATGTCGCTGGAACAGGCGCTCAAGCTGGCACAGAAACAAAATTTTGATATCCGGAAAACAGAAGCAGATGTTCGGGAAGCGCGATCCGATTACCGAAGTACGAATGCGCTATTCCTGCCGCAGGTAAATGTTGAAGAGACAGCTGTTTCAACAAATGATCCGTTGAACGTATTTGGTTTCAAACTAAAGCAGGAAATAGTTAGTGCAACCGATTTTAATCCGGTTCTGTTGAATAATCCCGACCGGACGCACAATTATCAGACAAAGATTTCGGTACAGCAGCCAATTTTGAATGTCGACGGTTTTCTTGGTCGCAGTGCTGCCCGGGATAAGTTGTCTGCGGTCAGGCAACAGCTTAATCGTCAGAGTTACTACGTCGAATTCCAGGTTAAGCAGGCCTATTTCGGGTTAACTATGGCTAACAAACAGCTTGCTGTCATAGACACAGCGCTTCACGTCGCTCAGGCATTCCGTTCACAGGCCGAACATTTCTACAAACAGGGGTTGATTAACAAAGCCGATCTTTTGGCGGCACGTGTGAGGGTTCTCGATTTGGAGAGCCAGTACGCAGGTGCAGAAAACAATATCAGCAAAGCAGATGATAATCTTCGCTATCTGTTGGGCCTGGATGAGGGAACCAGGCTGCAGCCGACCGACAGCCTTACGATGGTCGCACCGCCCAAAACACAGGTGGACTACAACTGGCTGAATCACAACCGTTCGGATATGAAAGCGATGCGCGATATGATGAGTGCGTCGCATAAGATGATGCAGTCCGGGTGGGGTAGGTATCTGCCTTCTCTGAATGCCTTTGGATCGTATGAGTGGAATGATAAAACATTTCTTGGGACCGGAGCCAATAATTATATGATAGGTGCTGTCCTCAAGTGGAATCTCTTCGGTGGGTTTAAAAATGCCGCGAATATTGAAAAATCGCAGGCACAGTATACTAAAGTAAAGCTGATGTATGAAGATAAAGTGTATCAAAATCGCCTCCAGGTAGATCAGGTACAGAGGAATATGAAACAGGCCCGTCGTCAGGTAAAATTAGGCAATGCGGCGGTAGAACAGGCAGCGGAGAACCTGAGGATTCGCACTAATCGCTATGCAAAGGGGCTTGAACGAACAACGGATGTATTGCAGGCAGAAGCAGCCTTATCGGAAGCACGATTGAAACGACTCCATGCTCTGTACCAGTACCGGATGAGCGTATCGATGATGGAGTTATTGCTCGAACAAAATCTGGTTAAATAACAAGGATTTAATAGAACAACCTTTCTAAGAACCTAAAGAAATTGATATGAATCGCAAGCAATTGCTATACCTGATTATCCCTGTATTAGCTGCAACGGCCTTTTCGGGATGTCGCTCAAACAAGGAACGCAAGGCCGGAACCGCCAGCGAACCGGTCAGTGTAACGACCACGACTGTGAAGCAGGAAGAGATCCCGGCACAAGTGGTTTTTTCGGGAACAGTTGGATCGGATCACCGCGTAACGCTAAGCACTAAGATGATGGGCCACGTAACTGCGGTGCCATTCGACATCGGAGCTCGTGTGCATAAGAATGATGTAGTTGTACGCATCCAAAGCGACAACCTGCAGGCACAGAAACAGCAGATCGAAGCCAACCGTATGGAAGCGGAGGCTGCGCTGCAGAATATGAAGATCAACTATGATCGCATCAAAGCCTTGTATGACGAGAATAGTGCTACGAAGAAGGAACTCGACGACATAACGATGCAGTATAAGATGGCACGGGCACGCATCGATGCCATCGACAGCAAGGAGAAAGAGCTCGACGACATGTTTAAGTATGCCGTATTGCGTGCTCCTATGGAAGGCTTTGTTGTTCAAAAAAATGTAGAGCCCGGCGATATGGCTGCTCCAGGCCAGCCACTGGTAGCAATCGAAGACGCCAATGATCTTCAGGTCACGGCAACGGTACCTCAGGAGCAGATCGGACAGTTCTCGGTTGGTGATTCCGTGGATATCCGTATCGATGTACTTGACGGGAAATTTCTCACGGGACGAATCCTGCACATTAATAGAGCCGGTGATGCTATGAGCGGGCAGTTCCGGATAAAGATTGGTTTTGTCGGTAATCCCCGCGCCTGGTCGGATGTCCGAAGCGGCATGTTTGCCCATGTTCTCTGGCAGGCCGGTGACGAGCAGCTCCTCACCATCCCGAAAACAGCGCTGGTCGACCGGGGACAGTTGACCGGAGTCTATGTTGTAGATGATAACGGACAGGCCGTTTTACGATGGGTCCGTACCGGCAAAAGCTATGGTGATCGTGTGGAGATTCTGGCCGGACTAAATCCGGGAGATCGCCTGGTCACACATTACACAGGGCGCTTGCTCGACGGACAGGAAGTGGTATCGAACTAAGTGTTTAAAGAAAACTGGATATGAAGACAGGAATTGCAGGACGAATCGCGCAAGCGTTTATCAACTCTAAACTTACCCCACTTCTGGCCATTGCCTTTTTGGTTATCGGCCTCTACACGGCGTATCTGACGCCGCGGGAAGAGGAACCACAGATTAATGTGCCCATGGCGGATATATTCATCCGCTATCCTGGAGCCAATCCGAAGGAAGTGGAACAGCGCATCTCCATCCCTATGGAGAAGGTGATTTCCAACATCGACGGGATCGAGTATGTCTATTCCACATCGATGCCCGGACAAGCGATGCTGTCAGCACGTTTTTATGTTGGCAAGGATGTGCAGCGCAGCCTGGTCAAGCTTTATACCGAGCTTATGAAGCATATGGACCAGATGCCACCGGGTGCCAGTATGCCGTTGATAAAGACCCGCTCGATTGATGATGTACCCATTTTGTCACTGACATTATGGAGCAAAAAATACTCGGATTACCAGCTTAGGAGAATGGCCGATGAACTATCTCTTCGCATCAAACAGGTAAGCGATGTTGCGGAGACCCAAACAATCGGCGGGCGCACGCGCCAGGTAAGGGTGGAACTGGATAAGAACAAGATGGAGGCTTATCACGTGGATCCTCTTGTGATAGCTCAGCAGATTCAGGCTTCGAACAGCCAGATGATGTCCGGTTCATTCTCACGGGATAACAAGAGCTTCATGGTGGAGACCGGACATTTTCTGAAGACTGATGACGATGTCAAAAATATCGTTATCGGTGCATGGCAGGGGAGTCCTGTCTATCTGAAGACGGTTGCTACCATCAAGGACGGGCCCCGGGAACCCTCTCAATATGTAAGTTTTGGTTACGGTGCCGCTCACCATGTCAGTTCCGATCTGGATGGTTTATATCCCGCCGTTACGATAGCAGTGGCTAAGCGAAAAGGTACGGATGCCATGCGCATTGCCGATGAGGTGATCGAGAAAGTTAACAACCTTAAGGGCGAGTATGTGCCCTCGGATGTGCATATTACTATAACGCGTAACTACGGTGAAACGGCATCGGATAAAGTTTCCGAACTATTATTTCACTTGTTCGTTGCCATCGTGGCGGTCACCGTATTGGTGATGGCGACCATGGGATGGCGAAGTGCACTGGTTAATTTTGCATCGATTCCTATCACCTTTGCATTGACGCTCTTCGTCTACTACATGTTTGGATACACCCTGAACCGGATCACATTGTTTGCCCTGGTCTTCGTGACCGGGATCGTGGTCGACGACTCAATTATCGTGGTCGAGAATATGCACAGGCACTTCATGATGAAGAAACTGCCGTTTTTCCAGGCGGCACTCGCTTCGATCGATGAAGTAGGCAACCCGACTATTCTGGCAACGTTTACGGTTATTGCAGCTGTGTTGCCGATGGCCTTTGTATCCGGTTTGATGGGGCCCTACATGAGTCCAATGCCCATCGGTGCCTCCATCGCCATGTTATTCTCACTGATGGTTGCTTTGATCATTACGCCCTGGCTTTCATTCAGGCTGCTGAAAAACGATCATGGACATGCCGGGAAAGAATACAAGCTCGAGGAAACGATGCTCTACCGGGCCTATGACAAGACCCTGAGGCCGTTAATGGACAGCGGGTTGAAGCGATGGGGATTCATAATCGGGGTCGTGGTACTCTTATTGATCTCCGTGTCGTTATTTTACTTCCGCCTGGTGCAGGTTAAAATGCTGCCGTTTGATAACAAAAATGAAATCCAGGTTGTGATTGATATGCCGGAAGGAACACCGCTCGAGGATACCTACGCAGCCGCCCAGGCGATAGCACTTCGGTTGAAGGATACGCCGGAGCTGGATAACTACCAGATTTATGCGGGTACCTCCTCGCCAATTAACTTCAATGGGCTTGTTCGGCATTATGATCTGAGAAAAGGACCGAATATGGCCGATATCGAACTGAACCTGGTGGATAAAGGCGACAGGAGCAAGCAAAGTCACGAGATAGCCACCGAGATCCGCCCCCTGGTGCATACGGTAGCAGAGAAGTTTAACGCGAACGCCAAAGTGGTTGAGGTCCCCCCCGGACCGCCGGTATTGTCGACACTGGTAGCGGAGGTGTACGGACCGAATTTTGACCAGCAGATTAACATTGCCCGAAAGGTTAAACAACTGTTCCAAAAGACGAACGGTATCGTCGATGTCGACTGGATGATGGAAGCTGACCAAGTGAAATATGATTTCGTGATCGATAAGGAACAAGCGATGCTCAAGGGTGTTGCACCACAACAAATAACTCATGTCCTTGGAATGGCGCTGCATGGTCAGAATGTATCGCAGCTCTCGGATAACCGGGAAGTTGAATCTGTACCCATTCACCTGCAACTGGCCGAGCCTGAACGTTCAAGCATATCCGATCTGAAGGGGGTTTATGTTCGATCTCAAAGCGGGGCCATGGTTCCCGTATCGGACCTGGTTACGGTTAGAAAAGATACGATGCCCAAAAGCATCTTCCGGAAAAACCAGCGCCGGGTGATCTATGTAACAGCCGACGTGGCCGGGGCCATTGAGAGTCCGGTGTACGCCATTCTCGATTTACGAAAAGATATCGACAATATAGGCGTCCCTGCAGGATATCACATGACCGAATATTTTGCCCACCAGCCATTTTCAACCGAGGATTACTCGGTGAAATGGGACGGGGAGTGGCAGATCACATATGAAGTATTCCGTGACCTTGGCGCCGCTTTTGCTGTCGTATTGCTGATCATTTACATGCTGATAATCGCATGGTTCCAGGACTTCAAGGTACCGCTAATCATGATGGTGGCAATCCCGCTGTCACTGATCGGTATCGTTGCGGCTCACTTGTTGTTTGGGGCCTTTTTCACGGCAACATCAATGATTGGTATCATCGCCCTTGCCGGTATCATGGTCCGTAACTCTGTGCTGCTGATCGACTTCATCCAGATAAGACTGGAAGATGGCGTGCCATTGAAAGATGCTGTGATTGAAGCCGGAGCCGTTCGCACCAGGCCAATTCTGTTGACGACGGGTGCCGTCATTATCGGGGCTTTCGTGATCATCTTTGATCCCATATTCCAGGGTCTTGCTCTCTCGCTGATTGGTGGCGCCATTGCCTCTACCGCCTTGACTCTGGTCATTGTCCCACTCATTTATTACATGGCGCAGAAAAAAAACGTAACTGATTAATAGAAAACCGATAAGGTGTGATGCACTTAAAAAGTGCGTCGCACCTTTGGTAAGGAGATTATTTATGAAACTGATTGTTGTAATGAGTATAGCTGAATACTCGCGGGATGTCAGAAAAATCCTGGTTAAGCAGAATATTTCCATCTTCAGTGAGATGGAGATGGAGGGGTATCGCGTTGACCGCGATAAGTCAATTGAAGATAATTGGTTTGCGGACAGGGATCGGGGAATATATTCGCGCTTGTATCTGGCCTTCGTTGACAATGAACAGGCCGGACATGTTTTAGATGCGGTTCATCATTATAACGACGACCACAAGGACCATGAGATGCACCCATTGCGGGCATTCCAACTAAATGTTGAAAAATCTATTTAAAATACCCGGCAAGACCGTTCATATGGTTTTTCAGGGTATTATACTTGCCGGCTGACGCCCGGATTAATCCGGATGTTCACCAAACCAGAATTATTTATGATAGCCGTTTTAACAATTAATAAGTAAAAATACTTATAATTAATGTTGGAAAGATTAATACGCGCTCTTGCCGGTTCGTTAGTGTTAGTGTCCCTTGCACTTGGTTATTTTGTAAATCCTCAGTGGTTTCTGTTAACCGCATTTATAGGAGTTAACCTATTGCAATCTTCGATAACACGGTTTTGTCCGGCCGAAATATTGATCCAAAGGATCCTGGAGAAAAGGGCTGATTGATTAAACTAAGATCACTTTCAAGCAAAAGGCCGCGAGGGGAAAACGCGGCCTTTTTATATCCATCTATATATCCGGCAAAATATTACAGGCAGGCATTTTACCGGATTTGGGGTTGGGGTTATAGAGGGATTAGTATTAATTAATCTTAATATAAAACTTTTATGAGTTAGTCACAACTACTTAGATTATAAATATTTTTACCTGGTATATATAATTAGTTCTACAGGAAGAAATATTCGTATATAGTCGATACCAACTAATTCCAGATACAAAAAAAGCCCCGTACAACGGGGCTTTCGTGGATATTCAACGAAAAAATTATCGTCTACTGTATCTGTTACGGTTACCACCACCAAAATTTCCACCACCACCAGAATTTCTGGGACGGGCTTTATTCACTTTAATAGTACGGCCTTTAACTTCAACGCCTTCCAGCTCATCAATAGCTGATTGAGCTTCATCATCATTTTCCATCTCAACAAAGCCGAAGCCTTTTGATCTGCCGGTTTCCCGGTCTGTGATAACGGTCGCCGAATTGACGGCTCCGTATTCTTCGAACAGTTCTTTTAGTGTGTCATTGGAAACGGTATAATCCAGGTTTCCTACATAGATATTCATAAAGCAAGTGATATATTTAGAGATAATAAATCAAGGAATACAGCTAATACGCCTCACTTTTGCATTTATACCAATGATAAACGCGGTAGCAACCGTAAAATGTATTCCTTAAAACATGCGGACAATTTACATCCTTTTTTGTGGAATACCATGTTTTTTTCTTGTTTGCGTAAAAAAAAAATTAAAATGATCTCTCTACGATTTTAAAATGACAACGATCATCATGTTTAAAATGGCCGTGTATTCATTTAAAAAAGTACTATTCACTCAACCGACATGTTTGAAAACGATAAATGGATTTACAAAATAACACCCAAATAAAGAATTGTAAACCTTGCGTAGGCTCCAACACTGTACTATTAGTCATGAGGCGCTATTACCCGGCTATATCTGTACTTCATCGTCTGGTCAATCATTCTTCACCATTTTTTAACATATTTCTGAGGCGTGATCCTTCCTCCAAATCAGCATGTTGATTGTTACGTCTTTCTTTTTCGATAGTTGACCTGCTATAATTCTTTAACAGCTCATTATCAGATGCAACCGAATGGTAGATTGAGGCAAAAGCCAGCTTTACCCAAATTATGGAGAAGATGATTCCGACTCCAAAAGATATGAGTCCTGCCAGAAAAACGAGCAGGGCAGTCATGCCGATCCCAAAAATTGTTAGTGTATGCCCCCGGGTTAGTTGCCAGCTCATCTTCACAGATTCAATGCTATCCATTTTTTCTTCAACCACGAGATAGCGAACAAATACGAGCCTGCAACCAAAATATATACCGGGTACAATCAATAAGCCTATTCCAAGTCCGATGATTGTAAAACATAATAACCTTGCCATCATGGCACTGGTGTAATTTTTGAGAACTTCGAGTACAGACTGTATTTCGGGCGACTCATCTCTGGCCGCTTTTAAAAATGCAAAGGATATCCCGAATGATACAGGTTCATAAAGAAGGATCAGGTACAGCACCGTGAAGAGAGAAGTTTGTCGGGATTCGTTACCCGAAACAATCTGACCGTATTCCGTAGTAAGGGGAAGGCCGGATAGTGAAAGCAACACCAATGAAATGGCAACCAGTAACAGCAGATCAAGAAAATACCGTTTCATTTGACGCCAGCCGTTACGATAACATGCCGCTACTGTAGGGGCAATAAAGACTCTGCTTCGCACACTTTGGTTGTTAGGTTCCACCATTTCCTCCAGTTATTCCATAAAAAATATAACGCTATCCCTGGTAGCCCGGTTCCGAAACAACCTTCGATATCCA
>DATFNI010000391.1:0-5765 GCA_035266485.1 Balneolales bacterium | reverse complement strand
TTGCAGTGTTTTCAAGCCTCACACTGAGATCGAGTGGGCTACCTGGCGAATAGACGGCAAAAGTGAGATTCTGTGCGCTTGCATCAATATTGACAGGACTACTCCAGCTGCCGCTATGTATGCTAAACGCTCCCCACGCATTTTGTGCAACCTTAATAGCATTGCTGCCCGAATAGGTATACTGAGTATTTGATAAGTCTACAGTCGAACTCCACGAAGCATTGGTCCACGGGGATGAGAGTGCGTCATCATATACCTGTGTTTTCGAACCTGAAACAGACCCGGTTGTTGAGCCGCCGGACGTAGTCGTGTTGGATACTGTTACTGTTTCGGATGTCGTTGATTTATTCCCGGCTGCATCTAAAGCCGTTGCCTGTAAGGTATGAGTGCCATCTGCCAATCCGCCCGTATTCCATGAAAAAGTAAACGGAGCAATTGTCAGAGAACTTCCAATCGTTGTTCCATCTACAGAAAGCTGAACCAGGCTGACACCAATATTATCCGAGGCCTGAATCTGGACATTCGCTGTTCCGGATACCGTGCTTCCTGAAGCAGGTGAACTGATGGAAACGGTAGGTGGTGTCGTATCCAGCGTTGGGGTAGTGGAACTGCTTGAAGTTGTATTATTCATAGCCTGTTTAACAGCTTGCAGGAGCAGATCTCTCTGACCAGCCGGCTGATTGCTGCGATACCCGGCACCCAGTTCCCATATGATGACACCTCCAATGCCTTTATCTCTCATATATTGAAATTTAGCCTGAATACTCTTTTCGTTATCATAGGAGATGAACTTATCATTCGCAGATCCGCTTTGATCAATACTGATGTAGGCGGCATCGGCTTTGGAATCCCATTTCACATTGCCTGACTGGTAATACTGATCCATGATATCATGATAGGCAACGTTATCGGTTACTGTTGGAGCAGTCTGCCACGATTGATCAGGTGCAGTAACACCACCGGTAGATGTCCCGGTGCCACCGCTCCAAACATATCCGTAAAAGTCGATTCCTATACCCAGTTTTTTCGCATCGACTCCTGCGGCTGTATAAGAATTGATATCATCATCAATTGAAGGGACCTTTTTTGAAGAACCCGGGAAGGTTATGCTACCGTCATAAACCGGAGCATTGTGCCAGGTAACCCAACCTTGCCACGCCCCACTCATGTCGTAGGTCATCAGGTTGATCTCATCAAAATACGATTGCAACTGGGCAAACATAGCTGGCTGCCAGGAGGTGGCACAGGTAAGCATAGGTTTACTCAGCACGGGGGTTTTATGTTGTTGCAATGCGTTGTAGAGTTGTTTGATGAAAG
This sequence comes from Balneolales bacterium, assembly GCA_035266485.1. Classification (GTDB taxonomy): domain Bacteria; phylum Bacteroidota; class Rhodothermia; order Balneolales; family DATFMH01; genus DATFNI01. Next base: position 4,448 of record DATFNI010000391.1, on the reverse strand, counting down.
CGGTGTAGTTGCTGACATCGCCCGAGTTTATGGGCTCCATATCAATATCGATACCATCAAAATTCCATTTGGTCATGACACTGATTAGGTTATTGATGAACGCGGTTCGATTGGATGAGGAAATAGCACTGGCAAAAGCGTCGTGATTGCCCCAGCCACCTACTGTAAATAAAATAGGCTTACCGGCTGTATGAGCTGCTGTTACGATCGATGTAAGACGATCGGGACTGAAATTTTGATATGCAGCTATGGTTGAAAGCGAGCCGTCAGATTTTGCATTAAGAGCAAAATAATCCATTTGCGTAAATGCACTCCAATCGATGGCATCGGTGGGAAGATCCCCCCAGTTACCTGTTGGGAGAACATAATTATTATAGGAGGCAAGATAAGCCGTCACCCATTGACCGCCGGCCTGTGATGTTGTAGTAGAACTTGCTGCCTGCCCGGGTACCGCCTGTACCGGATTGCCTGAACCTGAAGTGGTACCTGCCGGTGTATCCAGATTCGATTTCGTTAAATCAGAGCATGCGCTGATGATGAACAACAGGGCTGCTGCGATAAGGGTTAGTTTTTTCATGAAGATAGCTTTGGGGTTACGTTTATTTTAGAAATAATGCAGATACGCCGTCTTCAGATATGCCGTCTGATATTTTGTAATAGTACTGTAGTATTTAAAGATTATTATTTGTAGTAAATACAGAAATACTATGTAGTAATTATCGACAGCAATGATATCAGTATTTAGGACGACCGAAAAATTAAATCGGGTAAGTGCTCTTATTTTGGGCTGAACAGATAGATTAGTGTCGCGAAATGTGACTAAAGCTCTTTTGGCACTTATTGAAGAAAGGACGGAACTATTTTTTTTCAGGACACAAAAAAACCAGCGGACGCTTATGATGTCCGCTGGTTTTTTTTATTAAGAACGATTGAGGGCTCGATTGATATGGCTTATGGTTGGGTTTCGATGGAGGTAGTTACACTACCCGTACCGGTCCATGCTTGCTTGACAGCCTGCAGTAGTTGATCCCGTTTGCCGGCCGGCTGGTCTGCACAATACCCGCCTCCTAACTCCCAGATGATGGCACCGCCCAATCCGTTCTGGCGAATGTAATCGAATTTGGATTGGATTGACTGCTCGTTGTCGTAGGAGATGAATTGTTTTGTCACAAGACCGGCGATGCTGAGATAAGCAGCCTTTGCCTTTGAATCCCAGTGAGACTTGGCATTTGGATAATAATCCTTCATGATGGTATAATACGGCACATTATCTTTGACTATCGGGGCAGTAATCCAACTCTGTAACGGCTGTGCCAGGCCTGTCCAAACGTAGCCATAGAAATCAATTCCAATGCCCAGTTTTGAGGCATTAACCCCGGCATTCTCGAACTGCTTCACCGAATTATCAGCTGACGGAAGTGGTTTTGTGGAATTTGGAAAGGTATCACCACCGTTCGTTAACGGTGAATTATACCAACTGACCCATCCCTGCCAGGCTCCGCTGTAATCATAAGTCATCAGGTTGATTTGATCAAACTGATTCTGTAATTGTGCATACATTGCCGGTTGCCATTTTGTAGCCGCACACAAAAGAGGCTTTGAAAGCTGTGGCGTTTTTATCTGATCCAATGCAGACCGTAAATCTTTGACGAATGTCGTATAATTGGTTACATCAGAGCTTTTAATCGGCTCCATATCCAGGTCCACACCGTCAAATCCCCATTGTTTCAGAACTTTGATGATATTGGAGATAAAGGTGCTTCGGTTGGCTGGAGTTATGTTGGCGGCAAACGGATCGTGCGACCCCCAGCCGCCTATTGTAAACAGGACGGGTTTATTATGTTGATGGGCAGCCGAGACAATCGCCTTAACCCGGTCCGGATTGAAATTCTGACCCGCTACAATGGGCGATAACGTACCACTGCTGGTCGGCTTCAGCGCAAAATAATTCATTTGCGTAAATGCACTCCAATCAATGGCATCGGTAGGCAAATTTCCCCAATTTCCACCCGGAGGAGCATATTGATTCCACGAAGCCAGGTAGGCGGTTACCCAAATTCCACCCGATTGGGATGTATTCTTCGGTGTCGTACTCGAGGTTGAGTCAGAATTCGTGCCGGAAGATCCGGACGATCCGTTCCCATTATTCCCATTATTGGTTATCTGGGATAAAGAATCTGCAGGGGCAGATGTGCCCGTACCCATTTTGGGACCTGTCAGATCAGAGCAGGCACTGATGATGAACAATAAAGCTGCTGCTACAAGGGCTGTTTTTTTCATGAAGATAGCATTTGGTTGGTGATTATTACCACTATAATGCAGATACGCCGTCTTCAGATATGCCGTCCAATCTTTGAGATAGATTTGTAGTAATCTGTACCGCTTGTTTGTAATAAATTATGACACGATTTGTAGTTAAACTGACAGTAAGGTTATCGGTATTTACTACAATTTTAAAAGACAAAGTGGTATGGCCCCTTATTGAGTGACAGCTACACAGGATTATAGTGTAGCTGCAAAATCAGATCGGGAGGGTATCAAGAATAGTTATTATCAGGGAATATACAGTTCCCAGCCCCCTAATGGACAGTATCCCCCCTGCCCATTATTATTTTGAGCGATTTGGGTAATATATGCTGCCACGACACGCTGCGAAACTCACCAGACAAATGCGGAGAGGGAAGGATTCGAACCTCCGTTCCCAATAACGGGAAACAACTTGAAATCAAGTTGATACCTTAAGCCACTCGGTCACCTCTCCTATATTCATTTTAGTAATAACATCTTTTTAGTCTTCTCATGGTTGCCAATCTTTAATTGATACAGATACACACCACTCGAATAATCACCTGCATTCCAATGGATAGTGTAATTACCCGACGACTGTTGCCGGTCGACAAGTTTGCACACCTCGTTACCTAGTATATTGAATATTGTCAATTCAACATGTCGTCCGTTGTAAACTGTGGGTATGCTGTACCCAATCACCGTTTCATCGTTAAAAGGATTCGGATAGTTCTGATCAAGAGAAAACTTTTGAGGCTTTGTCTCCTTGTTGTCCGTTATTTTATTATCATTTTTTTTGATCCACAGGGTCATAATGGTCATCTTATTCTGTGGTTGCAGAGTGACAGATGAGTTATCATTCAGATCGTGGTTATCACCGGAATCCTCACTTAGGTAAAAAGTGTATTCAGGATACTCTTGTAACCCCCTTACATGTATACGAACCGGATTGTTTGGCTTAGTCAGCAGATGCAACGTGTATTTAAGGGAACCTCCGGAATAAGTAGCCAGAACAGTATTTAAGTCTTTGGGTCCCTCATGACCATCCTGATACAGGGTTAACCTAACAGGCTCAAACGCACGTGGTGGAGCGTACTGAACGGTATCCTTCATTTCCCGTTCGCCTTTTTCTGAGAAACCAATATTAACCGTGGATGAACTATGTGAGCCGACGGGGGTTGCTATTATTTGAACCAACGGAGGTCGGGTATTAACCTCAGAATAACGTTTCGAGCTTACTGTCATATAAGGGATCTTTAATTTCGACAGATCCTTTCGATTGTAGAGATAGTACCCATGATATGGAGTCAGATAGGCAGAGCTATGATATTGTCCACCGGAATAAGCCCAAACAGAGTCTGGAATTTGGTTCGCCTGCTGGACAGTGGACCAGGAAACCGTCAGATTGAAGGGAGTCGATATGATGTTCCAGCCCGAATGAAGAGGGATAGAAAATGAAGTATCCTGATCAAGCTGTACAGTTGGAGTTTGTCTGGATACTTTTACATCATTGTTTGATATCACCCAAAAACCACGCCCTGGTTTGAAGGTAAAGACAGTGGAACTGTCGTAAGACACCAGATAGTTTTGGGCCTGGCCATTGTCATAATAAACCATCCAGTCTTTGCCTGCCTGTCCTTTCAGAACTTGATTAACCGGCAACTGGCCATTACCCGGCAAACCAACTAACTGGTAATCGCGGCCATGGAAGGAATATGTTGTATCCAATGTCATTTTACTCCCGTAAATATGGAAGGAGTCACTAATACTCGAGATACTCGTATCTCTGCTGTCCGAGATCCTGATATGAACATTGTCAGCGGTCAGATCCGGAACGGTCCAGTTATATAGTTGAGAATTGGCAGCTACCGAATCAACGATAGACTGCCACGTGTTATCATCATCAGTGGAGAATGCAATAGTAACATATTTGATATTCGCACTTTGCCATGCTATTTGACGGTCCTCTCCTGCTTTCCAAAGTGTTCCGGCTTGCGGTTCGGTTATAGTAATTGTTTTTTTACCAGGACTAGCCGTAGTAAAACTCCAGGCTGCCGACCATGAGCTGGATCCGGCACTGTTGACTGCCTGCACCCGCCAGTAATAGGTGGTGCTGTTCGACAGCCCGCTGACCTGGTAGGAAGTCCCGGAAATCCCGCTCT
>DATFNI010000390.1:0-4940 GCA_035266485.1 Balneolales bacterium | reverse complement strand
ATTTCTGCCCGGCTTTAGACGTCATTTCGTTGGTCACCTCCCTGATGAAGAGGCCAAACTCCTCCATGTCGGGGGATACATCCGGACCAAGGATCGAGCAGTTCAAAGAATCGGTCTCCAGGTTTACCCGTACGTTTTTTCGGATAACATTCGGGTTGGAGCGTATTTTTTCACCGGTTGCCGCTGAGCCGGTGAAGGCGACTACATCCTGGCTGTTAAGATGATCGAGCAGATCACCCGGTTGATCCACCGCGATAAACTGCATGCTTCCTTCCGGGAAAAGACCGGATTCGATGATAGCCTCAAATACAGCAAAAGCCAGGTAGGAACCGATCGGAGAGGGCTTAATGATGGCCGGCATTCCTGCGATTAAGGCAGCACCCAATTTCTCTAACATACCCCATACGGGAAAATTGAACGCATTGATATGTACGGCGACGCCCTCCCTCGGCACGTAAATATGCTGACCTATAAAAGTACCCTTCTTTGAAAGCGCTTCCTGTAGCCCGTCAATAAAAAAATGCTCATCCTGCATCTCGCGTCTGGCCTTGCTCGAGGTGACAAAAAGAGTTCCTATTCCGCCGTCAATATCTATCCAGGAATCTGCCTTTGTGGCACCAGTGTGATAGGACAACTCGTAAAATTCATTTTTTCGCTCATTCAGATACCTGGCCAGAGTCTTCAGCTTAGATGCTCTTTCGTGAATGGTCAATTGCCGCAAAGACGGTCCACCTACATTTCGACCGTATTCCAATAATGCAAGATAATCCGGGTTTTCCCCGGGTAGCCTGGCAGCGATTTCTCCGGTAGCGGCGTCGGAGAGCATCTCACCATCCCCGTTCGGCCTGATCCACCTTCCCTCAACATAATTCTTGATAGCAATCATAAAACTGGCAGTAATGAATATTAAAATGCACTTGAATGCAATTTATGGGTTCTTGCAGACCACTCAAAATAGATCACTAAAACAGAAATCATAGGGTAAGGTTCGGCAAATCACTTACGACAGTAGTGAGCTTGTTGGTGATAGGTTATCCGGATGATACCAAAGAATTACAATAATAAGGGAATGATCACATCCTCATTCGCATTATCCATTCGATCACAGGTTGACGACAACTAGTTAGAACTTCAATATCAGGTTTATTATTATGAACGCTTGTACATATGTGATTTTCGGATCAACCGGCAATCTGACCAGAGAGAAACTCATGCCGGCGCTCTATCGGCTGGAAGCAGACGGCCGGCTGGAAAAAGATACGGTGATTGTAGCCAGCGGAAGGCGGCCGTGGGACCATAATCGCTGGATTGAAGAGGCCCGGGGGATGCTGGAACAAAATCTGGTTAATAAGCTTGATGAGAAGGTTTGGTCCCGTTTTAAAGAACGTCTGTATTTCTGCGAAGGAGATCTCAGAAATGAAGATATGTACCCTCATCTGCGTAGTTTTTTGCAGGATAATGAATCATTTCCAGGCAATATCGCCTTTTATATGGCCATCTTGCCGAGTGATTATGGACAGGTGATCGCTCATCTGCACAAAAATGGGCTTCTGGATGAACAGAGTGGATGGAAGCGCGTGGTCATCGAGAAACCATTCGGTTACGATCTGGAGAGTGCCCAGGGACTGCACACACAGATCAGCAAATACCTGCGCGAAGATCAGGTCTTTCGTATCGATCATTATCTCGGAAAAAGCACGGTGCAGAATGTGCTGGTCTTTCGTTTTGCAAACGTTCTCATGGAGCCTCTTTGGAACAGAAATTATATCGATCATGTGCAGATTTTGCATTCCGAGGATATCGGTGTCGGCAGCCGGGCGGGCTTCTACGACCGTACCGGTGCCTTACGGGATATGATACAGAGTCACTTATTGCAAGTACTGACCCTTGTTGCCATGGAACCTCCTGTTTCTATGGATTCAGAAGATTTGCGCAATGAAAAAGTGAAGGTACTCAAGTCGATACGCCCTATAGCGCCCGGTGCCGTTCATGCCCACTCATTTCGTGCGCAGTACACCTCCGGAAATGTGGGAGGCAAAACGGTTCAGGGTTATCTCGACGAGGAAAATGTACCATCAGAAAGTACGACGGAGACTTACGCTGCTCTTAAACTGTATATCGATAACTGGAGATGGAGAGGAGTTCCTTTTTATCTGAGGACCGGTAAAAGGCTGGCGGAGAAACGATTTCTGGTCTCAATATGCTTTAAGGAACCCCCCAAACAATTTTTCAGTAACGGTCATATGAGAGAAATGCTTCCAAACTGGTTGTTGATGAGCATCCAACCCGATGAGCTGCTGCGACTCGAGATGAGTGTCAAGGAGCCTGGACTGGAGATGAAAACCCAGCAGACGAGTCTGGATGCGTGTATCGTGGGGAGGGAAGATGAACCTAATGATGCCTATGCCGAGTTGCTGTTGGACGTCATGAAGGATGATCGATCGCTGTTTCTGCGCTATGATGAAGTGGAGTATGCATGGCAGATTGTCGATCCGGTGCTTAGAGTATGGGCGACAGAACGTGATTTCATACCGACATATCAGGCCGGAACGTGGGGACCAAAGGGATCCCGGAGGATTTTTGACACGGATGGATTAATGTGGCGACACTCCCTGGAGCCGACAAACTAAAAAAGAGCCATCCAAAGGTAGTATACAAACCCATGGATGGCGGCGTCTCTCTCACATAACTTGTCGTTAACCAAACATAAAGCACATCAATCAGTGAAACGAGAGAGAAATCTATACAAATCAGTTTAAACAACTTGTGATTGCAGGCTTGGGAAAATCTGCAAAATTAGTTGTAACGTATTGAGGTTAGTGAATAAGAGTAATAACGTATTGTAAAAATGTAACCTCTCTCAGACCTGGATATAGAAATCCGATACAAAAAGGTTCTGATCAGTTACAGAAGTGGGAGATTGCCCAACGATAGCAGTGAATTCTCTGATCATATGGGCCTGATCATAGAATCCGGAATGGTATAGGATATCGTGCCAGTTATTTTTCTGTCCCTTATTGAAAAGATTTATCAGATGATGAAATCTCAGCATTCGTACGAAGACCTTTGGACTGACTCCAATTGACTTAATGAACATACGATATAAATGCTGCCGGCTGATTTCAAACTCATTGCTGATATCTTGAATAGAAAGCAAGCCTTTCCTGTCGTACATGTTGAATAGAATTTGAGTGATCAACTCATCATTCATCTGACTGTCATTCAAATAAGTTAGGAGAAACGAATCGATTATCTCGATTTTGTTGTGAAGCGTTTGAGCTTCAATTAACCGTTCGTACACATATTCTACATCATTACCGAATATCTCCCCGGCATCAAAAGCCTGATTAGTCATCATATTCATTGGCATGTTCAGTAACTGGCCCATACCCTGGGGGTGGAAAAAGACGCCAACTGTTTCAATGCCAGGCGACAGTAAAAATTGCGTCGATCCGGTACCAAATCCACTGACAATCGTTTTAGGCAGTGGTATTGCCTCTCCTGTCAAATCGCTAATATTGAGTTCAACACCGGTATTAAAAAGAAGTAATGGATGATTGAGGGGTACAAGAGTCTGAAGAGGCGTCGCGCAATCAAGCTTACCGTCGGTTCGGAAGATATAATAATATTCGACAAATGGCCTCAGAGCAGGATGCGGTTGGTAGCGATGATAAGTAATGTTATCAGAATCTGAATTAAAACTGTTTTGGGTGACATCTGGAATAGTAGCTGTTTGCATTGCCGTGACTCTGAACCCACAAATTAATTATATTTTTAAAATGAAATATTTATTTATAATCAGCAACTTTCGGTTATCTCTGAAGGGTGTTCTATTGGGATTCTGAGCCATATTGATGTAAAAAAATGTACAAAGTTTTTAGGAAGACATTTTTTTGAGTTCTAGCTGATGTCCCTGTCAATTTTTTCTTCTCCCCATGTTTTATAGTGGTGTTCCGGAAGTTTGTGGGTGTCGTCAGGGATACGCAAAGGCTGGCACTGTTTCAGTGAATCGTGAAGCTGGTGTGGTAGATCCTGGTAAATTTTAGTGCCCTCCGTTTTCCAGACAAGCATTTTGTCGGTGACATCCTTAACGATTCTGGCAGGATTGCCAACAACGACCTTCCGCTCCGGTATTTCCATGCCCTCCGGAACAAAAGTCAGTGCGCCGATGATACTGTTGGCTCCAACTTTCACACGATCCATTATTACAGCATTCATCCCAATCATCACATTCGCACCGATATGAGAACCATGTACTATGGATCCATGTCCCATGTGCGCTCCTTTTTCCAAAATGACAGTAGCACCCGGAAAAAGGTGAATCGTGCAATTCTCCTGCACGTTGCAACCGTCCTCAATAATGATTTGTCCCCAATCCCCGCGGATAGCCGCACCCGGACCGATGTAAGCATTCTTGCCAATGATCACGTTTCCCGTCACCGCTGCCTGGGGATGCACGAAAGAACTCTCATGGACAACCGGGCATATTTCGTTAAATGAGTAGATGGACATCTTTGTTAGAAATTAGAAATTAGAAATTGCTCCAAATTCGGTGTTTTCTTCGACTTTAGAATCTTTAGAGGCTTTAATCAAGAAATTGATGTATCCATTGAGAATTTTGAGGCAAGTAGTTATCTCATTATAAATATCATCGAAAGTCGTCTGATTAATATATCCTCCATATTCTCAAATTATATTAAATCCGCGAGAATCCGCGGCAAATCATATTCCGCGTTGATCCGAGGTCGAGAAAAACGAGCCATTGGAATCAACAAGTTGTTTGAGCAGGGGATTAGGGTGGTAGCGGTCTTCGCCGTATAGATCCTGCAGGTCATCCAGCACACCTAATATGGAGGACAGTCCGATCTCTTCACCCCACCTCAGGAGCCCTTTCGGATAATTGACGCCCTTAGTCATAGCCAGATCAACATCCTCGGCCG
>DATFNI010000389.1:0-2409 GCA_035266485.1 Balneolales bacterium | reverse complement strand
TTTCCATAGATGGTAGTGACGCTTCCATCCCTGATCTCGGCATCAATTTCAAGCGACTTTTCTCCCTCGGCCATGGAGAGCATCTTGGTGAAACGCATCCTCATCATAGGAGCTGTCCTTTGCGGATGAGCCGTTTGTTGATGATAAATACCAATAACAAAATTGTGAACGAAACAAGAAGCAGCAGGAAGGAATAGAAATGCGCCGCCGAGTAATTCAGGGCCTCTACTTCGTCATAAATTGCGATGGATGCCACCTTGGTTTGCCCGGGAATGCTCCCACCAATCATCAAAACTACTCCGAATTCCCCGATGGTGTGTGCAAACGACAACACGATACCGGTAAGCAGGGCCGGTTTAATGTTCGGCAACAGAACTTTGAAAAGTGTTTCTGTCCTGGATTTCCCGAGGGTATATGAAGCTTCCTTCAAGCTGGTTGAGAGGCCCTGCAAGCCTGCCTGTATCGGATGGACCATGAAAGGAAGACTGTAGATCACAGAACCCAAAATCAATCCCGAAAACGTGAATATGAGCCGGATATCAAAGACCGACTCCAGTATTTTTCCAAAGGCATTCCCGGGACTGAAGGCCAGCAGGAAATAGAACCCCAGCACCGTTGGCGGAAGCACCAATGGAAGGCTGATGATGGCTTCAACGACGGATTTCATTCGAAACGACCGGAATGCAAGGCCCGTGGCAAGCGGCACACCGATAATCAGCAGAATCACTGTTGTTGAGAGGGCAAGCTCGAGCGTCAGCCATAAGGGTTCCAGATCGATCGTCATCTAACCGGTAATTTCCATGAGTGATATTTCCGTTGTCTTTACGATTCCTTCCACCTGATCACCAATCTTAAGATCGAGATTCCGGGCCGACCGGGCCGTGATAATCGAATACAGCCGGTGTCCTCTGAAATCAATTTCCACTTTTGCCAACACTTTACCAAGTTCGATAGTAGTGATGGTTGCAGCAAACCGGTTGCGAAGGCTCAATCCACCCGACAGATTTTTACCGATCGCCATTTCCGTCTCTTTGAATACCATATAAATATCACTACCGGCATTCAGATAGGAAGCCGACTCCGTTGTATCAATCACGGTTGAAGAAAAACAAGTTTCTTCCGCTTCTATCGTGACAAGCGAAATATTACCGTCCGTTTCGATCTCTGTAATCTTCCCCCGTATGCGATTCATTTTATGAGATAGCCATATTTTTCAAAAATGACCTGCGCCTTTTTGCTGAATAAAAACTTATAAAATTTTTCAGCAGCTTCCATATGGGCCGTTTTTGTGATTACGACACCCTGGGCAATGGGTTCATATAAGTTATGATCCACTTCCTTCCAGTGCCCCTTGTCCTTCATTCCCGGGCTCAGTACGACCGACTTGGCCGTTAATGCAATATCAGCCGCTCCCGATAACAGGTATTGATTAACCTGCGAGATGCTTTCCCCATAAACCAGGTCCGGCTTCACCCTATCATAAAGACCCGCTTTTTTCAAGGCCTCAACAGCAGCCACCCCATAAGGCGCCGTTTGAGGATTGGCAATCGCAATCTTTGTGATGCCCTGATCTGTCGCCACCTTGATGCCATTTGACAAATCAATATTCCCCAGGGTCCACAAGACCAGTTTCCCGTAGGCATAGACTTTGGGTTTGTCTGCCGTACGCCCATCTTTGTACAAATTTTCGGGATATTTCATATCCGCCGACAGGAAGACGTCAAACGGGGCTCCCTGCCTGATTTGGGCCGTTAATTTACCCGATGAACTGACAATCAGGGTGGTTTTGATACCCGTTTCCTGGGTAAATACCTTCTTCAGCGCCTGCGTGACAAACTGTGCATTTGCCGCCACGGCCACCCGCAACTCCTGGGAACTGGCTTTAAGGGGGATGATTAGGGTGAAGAGAAAGATGATAAGTGTTCGCATCATATTTATCCGTTATAACCTATAACCAGGCACCTGGGCGTTACGAAGCGGAGCATCGTAACGAGAGGGGCTGTGCGGTCTGACGGTTTAAAACCGTCTGACCGCTTCGTGGCTTAGTTCCTTAACCGCTTCTTCATATTCTTCCGGGTTATTCACATTCCGCAACTCATTCACATCCGGAGCTTGTAGAAGCCTGGTATCCGAATTGATGAGCGCTTTTCTCGGGCAGGTGTAGCCCTGGCTCAGAAACTGCAGAAGTGCCGGGTAGCTGCGCGGCTCCCATATCGTGATTAGTGGTTCCGGGAATTCACCTTTCGGATCGTAAAACGCCGTTGCCGCTTTCGATGGATTCCTGTTTTTGAGCAGAAAATCCAGCGTCTGACAGGAAAGATAAGGCAGATCACAGGCCACCGTGAACCAGGCCGCGTCCGGATCGGACTGGAAAGCAGATAGAATGCCGCTCATGGGTCCTAATCCAAT
>DATFNI010000388.1:0-6591 GCA_035266485.1 Balneolales bacterium | reverse complement strand
TGCCAGCGCTACCTTTGCAAGGTGTATAGCTTCCTCATAATGGTGGGTTAATAGCGCCTGTTTGATCACGGTCGGATAACTTCTCTCCCAATAAATGGGCGATATCCTGGCACCGGCAAGGACCTTATCCGCTTTCGCGAGATTGCCCGTTATCTGGTAGAAGTCAGCCAGTTGAGTGATCATGATTGGGTCGCCCGGGCTAATCGCAAGCGCCCGCCGTAACAAGACCTCTGCCTTCTCATACCGTTGGAGGCTCTCATTGCTCAACACGAGATTGCTCAGTGTGCTGATGTTGCGAGGATCGAGTACAAGCGAGCGGTTCATGTAGTCTATGGCCTGCTGCCAGTGTCCCTGGCGTCGCAGCACGAAGCCGATGTTCACCAGGGCTGTGGTACTGTTCGGCGAAATCTGCAAGGCCTTACGATAAGCAGCGAGCGCTTTAGCATACTCAAAATGACCGTAATATGCGTAATCACCCTTGGCGATCTCGGTCGCAGCCGCATCCGGAGCGAGGGTGACGGCCCGCTCTAACGCGGTCTTTGCTCGCGCAAGTCGTGACGAGCTGATCTCAGAGAAAGAGATATTGCTATCCACGGAAGATAGATGGGCCCAGGCCAGGGCGAAGTCCGGATCGAGCTTTACAGCCTGCTCGTAGTGGGAGGCAACCTTCTCTAAGTTTATCCCGGTGATGTCGGTGGCGTTCGTCTCAAGAGATACACCGCGAAGGTAGGCATCATAAGCGGCTGGATTATGCGTGGGTATGGTGGCCATCAGTACTTGCTCGGCCGGGTCGAGTTTGGCCTTCAAGGCGACAGCTACTTTTCCGGCCACTTCGCCCTCCACGCCGAAGATATTTTCCAGCGTGCGCTGATAGCTCTGCGCCCAGATGTGGTGATCGCTTCGGGCGTCTATCAGTTGCACGTTGATCAACACTTGGTCGCCCGCCTTCTGCACGCTGCCTTCCAGTAGCATCGCCACGCCCAGTTCCCGGCCGATCTTTTTCAGGTTCTGCGGATGGCTTCCGAACTGCAGGGTCGAGGTACGTGAGATAACCTTGAGGTCTCCGATATCGGCCAGCTTGGTTAGGATCATGTCTTGCATGCCGTCGGCGAAGTAGCCGTTCTTCTTGTCCTCGGACAGGTTCTCAAAGGGCAGCACGGCGATGGACTTGGCTGGAGCAGACGAAGAATCAACTATCGCTCTTCCTTTGGTAACGGCGCCCGATACAGCAGGTTGTGTTTTGAAAAATTGTTGATAAAAAATAATCCCGACGGTGAATACCAGGATGACCCCAAGGATAACATTGAGTTTATGCCCTGTTTTTTTTGTAACGGATTTCTCAGCCGTCACTTCCTCAGTTCGTTTCACCCCCTCCGGCGTGAGTTCAAACGCCCAGGCGATGATCAGGGCGATGGGAAAGCCAATCAAAACGAGAGCAATGACGAGGCGCACAGCCCAATCAGGAATGTTAAGAAACGGAAATGTGGTGGCGGCAATCTGAATGAGGAGCCATCCGGCCACGGCATAAACTCCGGTAACCTTGAATACATTGCGCCTCTTCAGTTCGTAAAAAAAATCCCGTAGGTTCATATCTCGATTATGTAATCCTGTACGCTAACCTGGCTACTACTTCCCAACCTGACACAACTGCCTATAAGGCAATGTATTAGATATAGCTGTATACGAATCTAATCGATAATGGTAAATAATCATAGTTTTTTGCTTTATTTAACGTGAGTTCGATATAAGGATTCAAAACGAATGCGACAGTCTCCCCAGTGTCATTTCGATCCTGATGGCTATCGGGAGAATGACAATCAGAGGTTTATTAGCAAGATTTTCTTATCTCGAACTCACGTTATTTAAGGAGTTATAATTTTGGGGATATCAAAGGCCAAATGGCCTCTGAAACATTTTGGGTGAATCAAAACCAATGTCACCCTTATAGACGAACTCGGTTTTTACCCTGATAAAGCTGTTTACTTCGGGTGAGAATGTCTGGGCCGAAAGCTGCCAGGGAATCAATACAAACAAACCGGCCAATACAGCAATTGAGGATGATAATGAACGTCGTGAAACTGAAGTAATCATATTCCCCCCGGCAAGTGGATTAACGTGAGTTTGATATAATTTAATTGTGAATAACTTACCCTTAGCATCATTTCGAGCGATGCGGAGCGAGCCGAGAAATCTATCTTGGCTGTTAGCGAGGCATACAATGAGTGTCTTTTTCAGCGATTCTGAGCAGGTCAGATTTTTCGATCCCGATGTCTCGGGGAAATGACACCGGAGTTTTTTTGAATCTCATATCGAACTCACGTTAGATTTGAATTGCTACCATGCGAAAATGATGCCGTTGTTTAAGAGTGAAATATGAATCATTAATAATTTTCAAAAGCGCTTAAGTTCCTGACCGATGATGGCCAGAATTTCCTGTATCCTGTTTCTTAAACTATAAGACTGGCTATTGGTCAGTGTTGCAGAAGAAAGACAATGGGCAACGTCACCTTCAAATACCCTGTTTTTAAACAATAGGTTGATATCAATGCTTTCTTTTGAATCTCCAACATCCAATGAAGTCCCTTTTTTCTGATCAAGCTGAAAAGAGGACAAGATATCGGCTTTCCAAAAGCGATTATTCATAGTTCTTTCTGAAGCAAGAGCCCTGAGATCTAAAGGATAGACCTGATTTGCGAATTTGGTCCATAGAACTTCTTCCTCGGTCACCTGTACGACATCACTGGTCCAGCTCGTTAATTTTTTCCTTAATTCTGCATTTTGTAACAGCTCTATTCTGCCCGAACTGATAATATCATTAACAATTGGGTCAAAGGTAGGATTAATTAATGTTTGCCCGATATAAATATAAGTACTGTCAATATTACGGTGTTCGGGATGATCAATAAAGTCCAGCAATCGCTTTGAAGCGTGGATCATAGTTTTCCTAATCGAAATCTTTTCGTTCAGTTGCTCAAGGTTACTCGTGTATTCGGATTGCAGCTGAAGCAATAATTCTCTTTCTTGTCCTCTCTCGAGCCTGTATTCATTCCAGTTATTGACCTGAAGGGCGATCAGAATGCCAATGACCACCAACAGGATTTCTCCGGTAGCATAGCGAAGGTAACTTGCTACCTTATTTTGTTCGGCGAGTTTACGACGGATATTTTTAAAAACATTAGGCATAATACTTATTTCATTTCTGATTGAATTAGCTGAATAATGGAATCCTGTTTTGCCTTTAAGGACACATAAAACTGTTTATCCAGGTTGGCTGATGCTACGATGTACAGGTAGAGATAACTTTCAAATTGAGGATTTTCGAGAAATTTAAAGTCATTTTTAGGAAACCGGCTGGAGGTAACATCTACAAGCGGGTCGTCGATGATATCCAGATGCCTTCTGAAATTTCCTTCCTTTAAAAAATACTGGTGGGCTTTATCTTCCTGTTCACTCACATATTTCTCTTGCGCATGAACGTTATCGAGCACCGATTCATATGACGAAAGTTCAGACCGCAGATCCTGGTTGGAGATGATGGATAATTTTCCCGAATTAATGACCTCAAATAAGGAACCCAGACTTGGTAAATAGTTAGGCATTTTTTTAAATGCCCCAGCCATTAGCATGGAAAGTCCTTTTTCATCTGCCTGTTGAAGATGCGGCCCGGTATACTGTCCGATTTTTCGGGCTGATATTATATTGTTCCGGTTGAGCTGAACCGACTCTTCCAGTACTGTTTGATTGTACTGAAATTCTTTAATCAGTGATTTCAATATAACCTGCTCGGATGCTCGTGTTTTACGTACTTCATTCCAATTGTTTACCTGTAAGGCAATCAGGATTCCTATCACCACCAGGATGATTTCGCCCATTGCATAGCGAATATAAGCCGCCGTTTTGTTTTCAGAGGCCAGTTTCCGGCGGATATTTTTGAAGATGGAAGGCATCTTAGTTCAATTGGGCATTAATTTCTTTGATCAACCGAAGCGTTTGTTCTTTTGCCGGACTCATTACAGCAATATGGGCTATCGAAAGGTTTTCCCGAAAAATGATGCTGTTTAGAAGAGCGGTCTGATTTTGAGATTCATTTATCCAGGAATAAAGGTGTTTATACAATTCGGGGTTGGAGACGTTTGCCAGCGTATCCACATCGAAAACGTTTTTGTTTATTTTCAATAACTTGTATATCAAATGGTTATACTTTGATGTTGTGAATAATGTTTTGTCCAGAATTTGTTTGATATCAATGTTGTCAACCATGTTATTGTTATGCTGAATGATCGCTTGCTTGGTATCTAAGTCCTGGTAGTAATTTATTATTTCCTTTCTCAACACAGGGTCCGTGATCAGGTTCAGCGCACCCGAAGATTCCATATCAGAAAAGGTGGCATTTACACTCCGGAAAGTCTTGCGGGGTGCAATATTGGATATCTTAAGAAACACGTCCGATTCTTCCGGGAACCGCTGATTGGCGTTGTACGTCTTAATTAGTGAATTTGAAATTTTTACAATCCTCTTCTCAAAATCTAATTGGGCATCAATATTTACCACCTGCTGTTCTAAATCCTGTTTTAAGTTATTCAGGTACTGAACTTCCCGGATGTGATCTTTCCGGTTTTCATTCCAGTTATTCACCTGCAAAGCGATTAAAATTCCTATCACCACCAATAGAATTTCGCCCAGAGCATATCGTAAATAGGCCGCTGTCTTATTTTCGGAGGCGAGTTGTTTACGGATGTTGCGGAAGATATTGGGCATGATTACTATTGTTTGTCACTGTTTTAATTTCTTTCAGTAGCCTTTGAATGGTTTGTTGCAAACGATCCATGGCTGCAAGCACCGATCTTAAATCGAAGTACCGGGAGATTAACATGCTTGTAAACTCACGATTACCAAAAAAAGCTGCCTTATCACTTTTAAAATAGTTTTCTTTTTGAGCCAAATCGGGAATTTCATACCCTAAGCGTTTTTCTTCTGTTTTAATATTCATGCCCCCGTTTTTCCACATATCTAAAAGGCTGAAATGTTTGGTCAAGTATGGTAATTCCATATCCTGGAAATAAGCATGAAATCGATTCAGGCGGATGTCTATTCGGTTGATATTTGCCTGATACAGTAACACGTTTGTTTTTATGGAATTAGATTTGAGGTCGTTTTAAGCGCCCGAGTTGACCAGTTCATTCAAAGCCGGTGTGATCATCGATTCGGTCCTTATCGGACCTAACTTGTTGAACCAATTTATTAAGTACGCGTCTTGTTTATCTGGTGTAACACTGTTGTTATTTAATGAATCGGCCATGTCCAGGGTCGTACTCATTTGTTTTTTTACGATGATCATATTATTCCGCAATATGAGTTCATTGGATTTTAGCTCACCTGCGAACGACAACAGGTTACGGGTGTTTTTTATATTAGTATGAATTGTCGCATTCCAGTTATTCACCTGTAAGGCAATCAGGATTCCGATCACCACCAAAATGATCTCACCCAGAGCATAGCGAAGATACTTGACCACGCTGTTATCTGCAGACAGCCGTTCTCTTTGTTTTCTGAATACTTTCATTCTTTGTATCCTATTGAACCTTTGTTACTTTTTTATATTTAAGCACATCTGTCCAACCATTAATTAGGGTAAGTTCTCCTGTTTTGTCGAAGGTGATCAGCTTAGGATCATTTGCCGAAAAGAACGTGGAGTTTTTAAAGTAATAGATCGGGATTTTTGGGGTTGTTTTTGTGGTAAAAAATAGTTGATCCCCACTTTTAGTGATTTCTATTCGATCACCTGTTACTTTATTATGAGGACCGTAAACCTGCTGGTACCAACCCAAATATCGGCCGATAACTTTTTTATCCTTTAAGGTATAATTTATATAGTCAGAGGTTTTATCTGTATTACCTAAAACACGGGCAATCGCCAGGTAGGCATCTATGGCATTTTTTCTGTATCTGCAAGCTGCCAGGCAGAGATTCCTCGCATCATTTATTGTCCTGGATACCTCCGCCTTGTACCGGAAGTTTGTCAGCAAATAATGGATGGCATCATCACTGAGCGCTCCCTTAAAACCATCTTCGACAAACCAACGTTGCATCCGGTATGAATCATCCATATTTCGATAGACGGTTGTCTGATATCGCTGATTAAGCACATCAATTCTGGTCTTCATTTTTATGTATAAGTAGTTCAACTTATCCATTATTGTAGCATACTTTTTGGGGATTTCTTCTGAATTTTGTGTGAGATTATTAAAGGCGACCGTGTTTAAGTCGAGATTATCGTAATTAAATGGAAAAAAAAGTGTGTTATTTGATTTAAAACCGTTTTTATAATCGCTATACGTCAGTTTGTGGTTGAAAACCAGATTTTTAACAGAATCCCTTTTGATCAAATCATCAATGGCCCCATCCGTATTCCGGATGTTTACAGCCAGTTCCGACTGTACGTTTTTTAGATTGGCGATAATCCTTAGGTTTAGTTTCCGGTTTTCATTCCAGTTATTCACCTGCAGGGCGATCAGGATTCCGATTACAACCAATAGAATTTCTCCCAGGGCATAACGTAAATAGGCCGCCGTCTTGTTTTCGGAGGCGAGT
>DATFNI010000387.1:0-3246 GCA_035266485.1 Balneolales bacterium | reverse complement strand
GGGGAACTGACCCAGGAGGTAATTCGTGAGGGCAGTTTTTCGAGCGTACGAGCCTTGGTAGAGGACATCGAAGCGTATCTGGCCGAAAGGAATCTGGAGCCTAAGCCCTACAAATGGAAGGCGAAAGGCGAGGTGATTCTGCACAAAATCCACCGGGCCAGGGAAACGTTAGAGGGGCAGAAGGTAGATAATAATTAATTTGACTTATTTGACGTACACTACACTAGCTTGCATTATTCATAATGCCAATCAAAAAAGAAAGGCCGGCCTGGAGGGAGACCGGCTCATTGTGGAGGGTGTGTATAGGAGGGCATTGATTAAAGCACTTTTAGAACGATTTTATGGCGTTATTATTACATCTAAAGGTAATTTTTCAGGCTTCTTTCAAAGCTTCGATGGGATCGAACGCATGGTCTCTGACTTTTGCAGAACCGGGCATCCGATCCAGTATCATCAAATGATGAATGGCAGCTAGCTGTTTTTCACGGTTAGGCGTTACTACGGCCGCTATTTCGTTATTTTTAACATAATATGCCATAAAATCGTCGTTTTTGATATTCCCGTCAATGATCAGATCGTCCCAGTCTTTGGCATATCCCAGGTAATTTAGTGTGGCATTGCTCTGGCTGGTCCAGAAAAAAGGTATGCTTTTGTATGGTACCTGCTTGCCAAGCATGTTATGAGCGGCAATCCTTCCATGTTGTTGAGCCAGACGCCAGTGTTCGATGCGCACCGGCTGATCATTCCGCCAATAAGGAAACCAGGCGATATCTCCGGCCGCATAGATGTGGTCGGCAGCCATCAGGTACCGATCCACCTTGATTCCACCATCATTGTGAAGGGACAGTCCTTTTATGAAATCCGTGTTAGGCCTGACACCGATGCCAACAAGTACTATGTCGGCGTCCAGCGTCTTCCCGTTGCTCAAAGTAACGCCGGTTACTGTTCCATCGTCACCTTTCAATTTGGTTACAGATGTACCGAGTGAAAATCGGATACCATTATCTTCGTGTTTTTTTCTGATCCAGTTACCGATTTCTTCTCCAAACACCCTTTGGTAGGGCACATTCTCAGGTGCAACGACGTGGACATCCAGTTCTCTTTTTCGAAGGCTCGTAGCTGTTTCCAGCCCGATAAAACTTGCGCCGATAATCACCGCTTTTTTCCCTTTGCCGACTTTCTCAATGATGCGATCTGCATCGTCAAAACTGCGCAATGTGAAGACGTTGTCCAGATCCTTCCCCGGCACGTTTAAAGTACGGGCTATTCCACCTGTTGCAACCAGGAGTTCATCATAATGTTGGGTGGCACTGTCTCCAAAACTGATGACCTGCTTTTTGATATCAATCTCCCTGACAAGTCGATTTCTTGTCAGGTCAATATCATATTTCTTGTAGAACTCTTCCCCCCTGAGAGGCATCCATTCTTCGGGAGCGTCGCCGCTCAGGTATTCCTTACTCAAGTTGGGGCGATCGTAAGGTGTTTGGCTTTCCTTGGTGATCAGGAAGATGTGACCTTCGAATCCCTGCTGGCGTAACGTCTCCGCAGCCGCTTCACCCGCTGCTCCGGCACCCAGTATAACAAAGTCACGGGTATCACTCTGAACATTAAAATGGCTCATGTTCATTGTTCGTCGTCCGGGAGCATCATCAGGTACTTTGACAATGATCTTTCCGTCTTTCTCGTGAACAGGAAATGTCGGGAGTGCATCGTAGGCCGGTGGTTGATTATTATCGCCATTGGTTACATCAAAACCCGCCTGGTGCCACGGGCAGAAAACTTGTGTACCGTGCAGCACGCCATCTGCTAACGGAGCACCATAGTGCGTGCATTTGGCACCCAGTGCATAGTAATCTCCTTCAACCTTACAGAGTAAAATGGAGGTTTCCCCAACGGTCACCTGTTTCATTTGTCCGTCTTGTAATTCGTTCGCACTGGCAACTGGTTGTTCGGTTACACTCATGAT
Source organism: Balneolales bacterium (assembly GCA_035266485.1). Lineage (GTDB taxonomy): Bacteria > Bacteroidota > Rhodothermia > Balneolales > DATFMH01 > DATFNI01. Next base: position 1,280 of record DATFNI010000387.1, on the reverse strand, counting down.
CTTTCGATTGTGATAATTTCCGGTTTATTGTTTCTACGTCCTGCCTTATTAATACAGGTTCAAGAGTCAAAAAATTCCTTGAAACCTACTTTGCCCAAAACCATTTGGGCGGGTCTGCAGTCCGTTACTCCATTGTCTTGCAACACATAATGATGCCGCTACATTCCAACACATCAAACCATCCTTTCAATTTTGTGGGTTGATCAGGATCGAAGTATATTCTCGTGGTCTCACGCATGTATTGGACAAATTGATTTTGAGGTATGGCAGATAAAGAAAAGACACCGAATCTTCTGATAAAAAATGTCCGGCTGGCTACGGATAAAAAAGTATCACGTGAACAGGTTGATATTCGTGTTCGGAACGGCAGAATTTCCGAATTATCCGAATCTTTAAAAGCCGCTGAGGATGAGGAAGAGATTGATGCCGGGGGTGTTTTGGTCTCACCGGGATGGATGGATATGCACGTCCATCTGAGGGAGCCGGGATTCGAACACAAAGAGACGATTGAAACGGGCACCCGCGCTGCTGCCTTCGGTGGATTTACGGCAGTGGCTTGCATGCCCAATACCAAGCCTCCCATCCATACCAGGGACGTGGTCGAGTTTATCAAGGGCAAGGCGGAGTCTCTGCCTGTTGACATCTACCCGATAGCCTGTGTGTCCAAGGATCGTAAAGGGGAGAGCATCACTGAGATGGCCGACCTGAAAGAAGGCGGCGCGGTGGCCTTCAGTGACGATGGCGACCCGGTGTATAATTCCGGGCTCATGCGGATCGCGCTGCAATACGCCTCAATGCTCGACATGCCGATCATTAATCACGAAGAGGACCTCGACCTTTCCCGGCCCGGTTACATGAATGAAGGCCGCGTGTCGGCCCGTCTCGGGCTGGATGGTACCCCCGGCATAGCCGAAGAGGTGATGATCGCCAGAGACATTATGCTGGCCGAACTGACCGGGGGACACATTCATGTAGCACATATCAGTACACGCAAGGCGGTCGACCTGGTTCGCCAGGGGAAGGCACGCGGGATCCATGTTACGACGGAGGTCTGTACCCATCATTTTGACCTGACCGATGAGGAGATCGCACGACGGCACTTCGACACCAACTGTAAGATGCACCCGCCGCTGCGCACCGAAGATGATCGCCTGGCTATGATTGAAGGTTTGCAGGATGGTACGATCGATGTCATCTGCACCGATCACGCCCCGCATGCCGTTGAGGAGAAAGACCAGGAGTTTATAGATGCACCGAATGGCATCATCGGATTGGAGACT
>DATFNI010000386.1:0-4778 GCA_035266485.1 Balneolales bacterium | reverse complement strand
CTGCCGTAAAAACCCGGGGCGGACTCTGGGTAAATGTTGCTTATGGATTGCTTATCTGTTTCGTCTACCTGGCCCTGATGAAAATATCGGAACCTTTCGGCTATTCGGGTGAAATGTCTCCCCTGGTTGCCGCCCTGTTGCCCCACGCCATTTTCTTCAGCACGGGCATTGCAATGCTAATCACTGCCCGGAAGTAATCCGTGGCGGAAATCAGATAATTAGAAATTTGTAAAATGTACTCTGGTTCGCCTGCTAATGCCGGGCGCACATGTAGCGGCAGGTAAATTTCTCGCTGGTTTTACTGATCCCTATGTACCGGGCCGTAGACTTTAACACAGATCTGCATGAAAGCAGATATAGTTATCATGTTATTTTATTGCTGGCACGACACTAATTTCCACTTTCCACTCTCTAACAACGAATTACGCTTCGGGAATAGGACCGCGATAGCTCATATTTACATTCGGATGCCCCGGAGTCTGAATCTCGCCAAACTGTTCTTCAAAACGGTGAACATTTTCTGCTAAAGCAGTGGATAATCGTTTGGCATGATCGGGGGTAAGCACCATTCTTTTAAGCACTTTTGCCTTCGGCACACCAGGCATCACGGCGATAAAATCAAGAATGAATTCTGAAGCCGAATGAGTGATCATTACCAGGTTTGAATAGGTTCCGGAAGCCTCCTGTTCGGTAAGTTCAATTTCCAACTGGTTTTGATTCTCTTCCGGTTTAAATGTGTTTGTTTTATCCTGCATTACGATTCCTTTTGTTTTTTGAACATGATGGCATTAATCAGGTCGCTGCGTGTTATGATGTCGTGTTTTCCACCGGGCCCGGTAACGATTACAGCTGATACCTGTTTATCCAACAGGTTGGTGATCTCTTCTATCGTCGTATCATGATTGATGACAGGGAACGGATCTCCCATTACCTCCGCAATGGACCTTGATTGAGCTGCCGGATCTCGTATCAGTGTATTCAGAATATGCGATTCAAGCAAGCTGCCGACAAATGTCCCTTTATCATCCACAACAGGTAGTTGTGAGATGCCTTCCTTGTTCATAAGATCATTCGCTTCGCTGATCGACTGATGTGTCCGTACCGTAACAATACCCGGACCATGTTTCGATTTTGTGGTGATGATGTCGTGTGCGGAAACGGTAGTCTCATATTCAAAAAAACCGTTATTGCGCATCCATTCATCGTTATAAACCTTGGATACATAACGCGTACCGCTGTCGGGAAGCAGCACGACAACAAGGGCATTTTCATCCAGGTTGTTGGCACGGGCATATTCCCTGGCCCCCCAAACGGCTGAGCCGCATGATCCACCGACAAACAAGCCCTCGAGTGTTGCCAACTCACGGGTCGTGAGGAAAGCCTCCTTGTCCGGGCATTGTATAATCTCATCGATAAGACTCATATCCACGTTCTCCGGGATGATGTCTTCACCGATTCCTTCGGTCAGGTATGGAGCAACCTTCGACTTGTCGAATTTACCCGTATCGTGAAACGATTTATAAACGGAACCGACCGGATCAATCCCAATAATTTTTATGTCCGGATTTTTTTCCTTGAGATAACGAGCCGTGCCGCAGAGCGTACCGCCGGTCCCGATACCGGCGATGAAATGAGTAATCTTTCCATCGGTCTGTTCCCATAATTCCGGCCCCGTTGTTTCATAATGTGCCTGGGAATTGCTCGGATTATCATACTGATTGGGATAGTAGGAGTTCGGTATTTCACTGTTCAGCCGCTGTGCTACCGAATAGTAACTTCTCGGGTCGTCCGGTTCGACGTTTGTTGGGCATACTTTGACTTCGGCACCCAGCGCACGTAAAATATTTATTTTTTCCTGGCTTTGTTTATCAGTGGTTGTAAAAATACACCGATATCCTTTGATCGCGGCGACCAGGGCCAGACCGGTCCCGGTATTACCCGATGTACCTTCGACAATGGTCGCCCCCGGCTTGAGTTTCCCTTCCCGTTCAGCATCCTCAATCATTTTCAGGGCGATACGGTCCTTCACGCTCTGTCCCGGATTAAAATACTCGACTTTTCCGAGCATGGTGCAGGCCAAACCCTTCTTAATTTTGTGTAATTCCACTAACGGGGTGTTTCCAATAGTTTCAATGATGGATTGATACCACATAACTTTTCGCTGAATTTCTCCTTATAAATGAACGACGCTAAAGATATTGACAAAAGTTCACACTTACGAAACCCTGTCCTCGATTTCGGTTATTTAACATCAAACAGTAAAAAAAAGAGCCCTCACCAAGTAATTGTTTCTTGTTTGCCGGTCATTGCTTATCGTTACGGCATCATTTGTTTACTGTTTACTGTTTACTGTTTACTGATAACTGATAACTGTTTACTGATAACTGATAACTGATAACTGCCTACTGATCACTGATACCGGTTGTTTTTCCCCGCATTAATATTACTTGTCACCCTGTTTGCAGGATCACCGCACAAAGGAAGAAGTGCAGATATCAGCCCCGAAATCAGCAGGCACCGGTCTGTTAATCTATCGCGAGTGGATAGCATCAACGTTCTCCTTTTTCATGAACAGACGCCGGATTCTGTAGAATTGTGGTCATGGAATGGTCAGTTAACCGTTATGGCAAAAAGCGGGAAGAGCATAAAAATACGACCGGGTCAACCTGCCGTCCGTATTTACAGGATGGGCAGAGACGTCATTTGTGAGAGTGGCCTCAATCGACTGGTCACCAATCGTCTGACTATCAAAGCTCCGCCGGATACACTTATCAGGATCAAGGCGGCCGGTTATCCCTACCGCTATTACCGGGGGAGTGTCAAGATTACGGCCAGCGGGATGGCCCGTGCCCTTCATATCGTCAATAAAACCGGCCTTGAAGATTACGTGGGCAGTGTCGTCGGCTCCGAGATGGATTTCCGTAATATCGAGGCCCTGAAGGTACAGGCCGTTATTGCACGGACATATGCCCTTTGGCATCTGAGCGTTACTGCCGGAACCGGCTATGACGTGAGCGATAACACGCAGAATCAGATTTACAAGGGCGATCTGATCATGAAGCCGTACTGCAGGCAGGTAGCGCTGGCAACGCGCGGAGAAATCATCACATGGAGCCATCGGCTTATCCTGGCTGCCTATTCGAGCACCTGCGGCGGGCAAACGGCTTCCAACCAGACAGTTTGGGGGGGCAAAGCCATTCCCTACCTGAAACCGGTTAAAGATAACGGAGCCTGTGCCGATTCACCTCATTACAGGTGGACGTTTCGGATAAGCCGGGATTCCTTACTCGGAGCACTGCATCATGCTTTGCGGGGACCCGTGAGGGATATCGCCGGCTTGGATACAAGCCAGTATGGACGCATCACCTATGTTCACCTTGAAATATCCCCTGAACAACATCGTACTATAAAAGGCACATTGTTCAGGAAAATATTACTGGATCAGTTTGGAGAGCGATCTCTCGAGAGTAATTGGTATTCTCTGCAAAAAGAGAATAATATGTATATATTTCACGGCCGTGGAATGGGACATGGCGTCGGGCTCTGCCAATGGGGCGCCCGGGGCCTGGCTCTATCCGGGTGGAATTATCGTGATATCCTTCGTTTTTATTATACAGGTGTGAAAATCGAAGAACTGGACCACATTAAAGGGAAATACCTCCCCCTGGCATATTAATATCGTCACTTATGTTCATAAAGAAGAAAAAACCCAAAGACTACGACTGCGGCTATAATCTCGATTTGATGATAGCGGCACTCCCCCGCATTGAGGATCAGGAAGATCGCACTGAATACGCAAAACGTATCGTTGGCCTTATCAAACAAAGCCATATCAACTGGGTCGATGAGTATGGGAACAGTGAAAAAGCGTGGAAACACTTTTTCGATCTTGCCGACTACAATCCGGAAGATTATGGCATCACCAATCCCTATAAAACCGGAGAAAGGGACGAAGCCAGGTAGGATGGCCATTCCGTAGTCATCCGGCTTCGCTGTCATTCAATGGTCATTTGTCTGATAAGTTCAGGCAGCGAACGATAGATCTTATCCAGAAACCGATTGGCTCCCAATCTTCGATGTCAAAGTTCCAAACTAAATATCAGGTACAATGAATGACTATCGAATGACCATATTTCAACCCACGGCTGATTTTGCACCATTCGTATAAACCGTTTCTTGCTCATATTCCAAACGCAGAATACCGAACAACAGCTTATCACGGTAGCGGTCGTTTTTCAATACGTGTTGGCGAAGTTTTCCCTCCTGTTTAAAGCCCAGTTTCTTTACCAGCTTGATCCACGGCTTGTTAAAATCAAATGCCGTGGTATTCACCCGGTTCACACCCAGCTCATCAAAACAGTATGAGAGCGCACTCTGCATGGCGTAGTACCCATATCCCTGGTTCCAATAGGTCTTTTTTCCTATCGTACACTCAATATTGCATCTCGAATTATGATAATCGATTTCGTGAATATCGATTACTCCGATAAGTTCATTCGTATCGGTCCTGTGTATTTCAAGCAACCGGCTTGAGGTATCTTCATGATCAACAACTGATCTCATTCTTGAGGCAAACGACTCGTAAGACTCGAACTGGAACGGATAATCCGAATCAAAGTAATTGAGCTCTTTGTCGTTATTCCAGCTGTAGTGTATCTGTAAGTTGTCCAGATCAAATGGGGTTAAAGCGACCATCATGGGAATAGGATTAGTTATATGGATTTATATGCAGAAAAAACTACTAACGGGTTTTATCGGGTTCTAAAAGCGCTTTTTAA
>DATFNI010000385.1:0-8590 GCA_035266485.1 Balneolales bacterium | reverse complement strand
AGGTTCCGGAAAGCACTTCCTGGACTACTTTCCATTTAAACTCTTCACTATAAATACCATTTTTAGGTGACATTTTGTTATCCTGTTTTACGTTGACGGTTTGCTTATTAATTCGTCAACCTATTTCAGGACGACACAGGTGGCTGATCAACTCGGCCCGTCCCGACAGGGGTCGGGATGGATACGACGGCGCATCAGGTCCCGCGTGGCTCGCATCCGGGGCGGATATACATACGGCAGTGGAAAATTACCGCCCCTAATCAGTCGGGCGATCTTCAGCGAATCGATTCGGTCGTTCTTTCCGCCGGATGGCGGACCGTGAATTGACCTCATGTACAAGGCGTGGCCAAGCACAAAATCTATGCCTTCCCTCTGGCACAGGTCCGCCAGCCAGTACCAGCAGAAGATACATTCTACCCCGACTACCAGATCCCGCGAAACGGGGCGATCGCTTTTAGGAAGCGTTCCGGACGAGTTGTGATAGACGATCTGCCCAGCCGCATCCAGGATGCACACATACATCGTTCTTGCGTGAAGATCGATTCCGCAGTAATATGCGTGTTGCTTATAATAAACGTTCATGGTTCTCCTTCCCTAAAGGGTTCGGGACAGGCTCCTGGGTTTGTTATGAGTTTAGCAGAACCGTAATGTACGGCTCCGGGGGAGGCCATGAATAATATCAAGCGCATTAAGGGGACTAACCCCGAATGCTTTCGGGGATGAATCCACATCTGGCTTCTGCTCAGGCTTTATCTAAATTGACAAGCGTTGCTCGTATCTTATCCCCTTATTCGCAGGTCGTTAGTCCAAGCTTGCAATCCCCTCTTGACAATATGTACGGAATAGCGTACGTTTTATTTAGAAAACATAAAATAATATTTAATATGAAGACATTAACGGCCACCCAGCTCCGAAAGGAAATTTACCGTCTGCTCGATGAGGCTTCAAAGACTCACGAACCAATTCAGATTACCGGAAAGCGTTCCAATGCTGTTCTGATCAGTGAAGAGGATTGGCGCTCTATTCAGGAAACGCTCTATCTGAGCTCGATTCCAGATATGGCAGAATCCATCAAAGAGGGTTTGAATACTCCGATTGAAGAATGTGACGAAAAGCTCGATTGGTGAGGAAGTATAAACTAGTGTCATGTCAACTATGTAATGTCGTAAAAAAGCAGTATCTTAAAAGAAACTGCCATGGCTATCTATAAAGTTACTCTCACCGAATCCGAACGCGACCAACTAAATACGATCATCCGGAAAGGGTCCCATCGCTCTCAAAAAGTTCTTAATGCCTTAATTTTATTGAATTGTGATCGGGGGGATTTCCAGAAAAACAACTCGACGAATCAGAGCCTCAGCGATGTGCTGGGCATCAGCATGAGAAAGATTGACCGGGTAAAGAAACGGTTTGTGGAAGAGGGGTTAGAGGTGGCTCTGGAGGGTCATAAGGGCTCAAGAGTCTACCCCCAGAAGGTGGATGGGGATTTAGAAGCCCGGTTGATAGCCATCAGCTGTTCAGAACCCCCGGAAGGGTTTACCCGCTGGTCCCTACGTATGTTAGCCGATAAGGTGATAGAATTGGGCTATACCGAAGGAATTTCTCATGAGACGGTACGTCGGGTTCTAAAAAAAACGAAATCAAACCCTGGAAGAAAAAAGGATGGGTAATTCCACCGGAGCAAAACGGTGATTTCGTTGCGGCTATGGAACGGGTGCTGGAGATTTATAAGCGTCCCTATGACCGGCGATTCCCGGTGGTTTGCATGGATGAATCCCCGAAGCAATTGATTGGGGAGACCCGGGTGGCCTTGCCGGGACGTCCCGGATCGATCTTGAAATATGATTATGAGTACCAGCGCCTGGGTGTTTGTAATGTGTTTATGGCCAATGAACCCCTGGGGGGAGAACGATTGGTAGAGATCACACCGGGCAAAACGAAAGCAGATTGGGCGAGGTTTCTCCAACAGATAGCCCGGCGGTGGGCAGAGGCAGAGAAGATCACCTTGGTGATGGATAATCTGAATACGCATACCCCCGGTTCTCTTTACGAGGTATTCTCCCCGGCCCAGGCTAAGGCCCTGTGGGATCGGTTTGAATTTGTTTATACCCCCAAGCATGGGAGTTGGTTAAATATGGCCGAAATTGAGCTGCAAGTGTTAAACGGACAATGCTTGAATCGCAGAATAGATACGACCCAGGAAGTCATCAGGCAGGTCAGGGCCTGGCAACAGGCAAGAGACAATAGGAAAGCCAGGATTAATTGGCAGTTCACTACCGGAGATGCCCGGATAAAGCTGAAAAGACTTTATCCGACACTTGATGATTGACATGACACTAGTCTACACCAAACAAGCCCAGAAGGATGCCCAAAAAGTGGCATCTGCCGGATTGAAATCTAAAGTTGAAGAGCTACTGGAAATTATTCGGGAGGATCCATTTCAGGAATATCCTCCTTATGAGAAATTGGTTGGAGAATTACAAGGAGCCTATTCCCGCAGAATTAATATCCAGCATCGGTTGGTTTACCAAGTTTATGAAGAAAGGCGAGTTGTTAAGGTTATCCGAATGTGGACCCATTATGATTAGAAAGAGCTTGGCCTAACAAAGCGCATCAAGGGGGCGTCGGATTTTTAAAGAATTTGTGATGGTAAATGAGTAATGTGTCCGGTAAGCATTTACAACCTGTACCTGCGTCCCTTATGTACATGATCGTTAGGCTGCCTTCCCATTTTCTATTCCTTGCTCCAATGAATTGCTTTCTTTTTCGTTTTTAATGAAATTAACTTATCAGAGTACGAAGTCACTTTATTTCATTATGGAAGATACACTGACCAAACAGATCGAAAAGTTAAACAAGAGTGAAAAGCTGCTTTTAGTAGAAGCTCTGTGGGATTCTATTGCCTCAGACCCGGAAAATGTGCCACTGCCCGAACATCATAAAACCGTCCTGGATGAGCGACTGAAAACACTTGAACAGGACACGAAGAAGGGCATACCGTGGGATGAATTCAAGAAAAACTATTTATAAAAGCTTATTGTGACTAAAACATTCATCATCACCCCACAAGCTCAAAAAGATTTTGAGAGTGGTTATGGGTGGTATGAAGAACAATATCGTGGTTTAGGCAGGGAATTCGCTCGGTGTGTAGATACGAAAATAGCTGAACTTCGACGTAATCCTGAACATTTTCAAATCATTTATAAAAGCCAAGTTCGGCGAGCATTGGTCTTCCGTTTTCCCTATGCGGTTTATTTTGTAGACAAACCGGACGTACTCAGCATATTTGCCATTCAACGGCAAAGCAGAAATCCGGAATTATGGCAGTCTCGGATTTAGAAAAATAAACAGGCCGCCTAACAAGGCGTTTCAAACGGACTGGTGGAGTGCTTCGATACTGATTACATTTTGTTTATCCCCAGCCGCTTAAAAGCTGGGCCGTTATACCCACAAAGGTTCCTTTACAAATAATTTACCAGATTTATCCGTTTTCCAATAGATTAAAGAAAAAGCTAAAGCTTGGTTACCATTATGATCGATTTTAAAGAAATAGAACAATCGGCTCTTAAACTGGACGAGAAACATCGTGCAGAGCTTGCTAAACGGCTTCTGATTAGTCTCGAAGAAAATATAGATGAGGATATTGAACAAGCCTGGATTGAAGAAATAAATCGTCGAAAAGCTCAATTAGAAGCTGGAGAAGTTGAAACCATTCCAGGTGAACAAGTACTTGAAAAAGCCCGAAATCTACTTAAAAAGTGATTTTTCGTTATCACCCGAGGCAGAAAAAGAGTTGCTTCATTTTATCAGATATTATGAGAGAAAGACGGAAGGTTTGGGCGCTGAATTTCTTGACGAAGTAGAAAAGAGTTTGGCACTGATCCAATCTTTCCCCGATTTAGGAACCTTGCTAACCGAAACAGATCACAGGATGTTGGTGGAAAGATTTCCGTATGGAATTATTTACACAAAGTACGAGAACCACGTCATGATTTATGCGATCATGCCTCTTAAACGAAGGCCAGGTTATTGGAAATCACGTAAATAAGTTGTGAGTATATCAAGCGCATGGGAATAAGCAGGCCGGGCATTCCGCAGTGGCGGATGACTTGTGCATAAGGTCTTAACTAAATTGGCAATCGTTGCTTGTATCTTAGCCCCTTATGCGCAGGGTCGTTAGACCGTTTTTTATTGCAATCGTCGGCCTTTTTGTATAGTTTTATTATGAAACCAAAATGAATTCAAATACCATGGCTACAAATATTACTATCCGGGATATTCCTGACGAGGTTTATCAAAAATTAAAAACCCAGGCTGACCTGCATCACCGAAGCATTAATAGCGAAGTCATCGTTTATTTAAAGAAATTGGTTCAAAGTAATCGGCGGGATCCTGACCAAATTATCAACCGGGCCAAAAAGATTAAACAAAAGGCTAAAGGTGCTCTCTCTATTGACCAAATCCAGCAAGCTATTGACCAAGAACGTCCATGATTGTTGTGGATACCAATGCCATTGCTAGCATGTGGGTTCCAAATGATATGGATGAATGGGTTTATAAGGTGCTGAAAAAAGACTCCGACTGGGTAGCACCACTGCTTTGGCGCTCAGAGTTTAGAAATGTGCTATCCATATATTTACGAAAAGGTATTTTAGAACTCCCTGTAGTCTTGCAAGCCATGGAAGAAGCCGAGCAACTCATGGACTTGAATGAATTTGAAGTAAATTCAACACAAGTAATGAGCTTTGTTGCTAATTCCTCCTGCTCGGCCTACGATTGCGAGTTTCTAGCCCTAGCTGATGATCTAAATATTAAACTGGTAACATTTGACAAAAAAATTATCAGGGAATTTCCTAAGATTGCTATCTCCCCACAAGAGTTTGTTAAATAACGCGGTATAACGCATTAAGGGAACTGAGCCGGCCGCGCATTCCGCGGCAGCGGATGGCTTGTGCTCAGTCTTTTAGCTACATTGGCAAGCGTTGCTCGTATCTTATCCCCTTGTGCGCTGGGCCGTTATAGGGCTTTCATAAATTCACTCTGGGCCGGCAGAATACACGTTGATTTTATTGTCCAATTAAGGTATAGTTACTAATGAACTTTTTCCCTAAATATTATAAACCCGTTATGTTCAAAAAATATCGTTATTCCCCCGTTTTAGTCTTTGTTTTTTGCCTCTTTATTACCTTGCCCGGCTTTGCCCAATCAATGAAATCAAAGGGAGCTGCGGCTCCCATGTTTACCGCCAAGGCCAGCCAGGCTGGAAGCGAATTTGAGTTTTCATTAAAAAAAGCTCTGGCCAAGGGACCCGTCGTGCTCTACTTCTACCCGGCTGCTTACACCGGTGGGTGTGATTTGGAGGCACATACCTTCGCTGAACTCAAGGATAAGTTTACAGCGGCGGGAGCTACTATTATCGGTGTATCGGCAGATGACATTCAGCGTCTGAATTCATTCTCTTCTGATCCGAATTATTGTGCCGGCAAGTTCCCGGTAGCCTCCGACCCAAATGGCAAAATTGCTGCAACCTACGGGCTGACTTTAGTACCTCCCCAGCCTGGCGTCAAGGATGTACGAGGCAAGCAGGTCACACACGGTTTTATTCCAAGAACCACATTTGTTATTAATAAAAAAGGGATAATTGTAGCCACATTTTCCTCAAAAAAAGATCACATCACGCCTGACGAGCATGTAAAAAAAGCGTTAGCAATCGTAAAAGGATTGTAATGCTAAAAAGCAGTTGACTTGACCTCTATTAAGGGACCAATAACTAAAGAAACATAAACTTCAAAGTATTTACAGACTTCTAGAAAAGTAATGCTAAGCCTTTGCCGGGTTCGGAGCTAAAAAAGCTTTTAGACGAATGTTTAACGACTGAACAAAAGTATTCGGGCTTAATAGATACCACTACAGCTTTATGAGATATCGTTATGTAGCATTTCCCAAAAAGGACCGGCACACATCAGGGCCCTTCGGAAATAATTATTGTTCAACTTCATCAAATGCCTTTCGCATGATTTCAAGATCGTTAAATCCGCGGAAACCGCTAAATCCCACCGACAGTATAGAGCCATTTTTTCGAACCAAGGGCTGTCCTCCCTCCCATCCGATCAAATCGGGCGCTTCAATACCATTGGCATTCTCACCAATCTCTTTGTTAAAAACCCTTCGTTCATATTCACCCGTTTTTTCGCCAGTAAGCCATACCTGACTTGCTTTGGTCCAGGCGACTTTATACGATTGTCTTTGTCTTGCTTTATCGGTTCCAAACATTTTTCCATATACAAGTCCATCCTCATCAATGATACATGCCGCAACATTCCCATTCGTGATGGCTCTATCCTCTGTCACAGCCATATAATCAGGTATCATTTTTTCAATTGCACTAAATATGGCATTAACCAATTGTTGCGTTTTATTCTGACTGTCCATCGTATTTTTCATAACAGTAATTATCTGGTTATAACTCGTTTTCATAAGTGGATTATTCCCTGGCTAAACGTAATCAAGAGAAAATCACTAACTATTTTACTTTATTGACTTACATAAACAATTCTTTTTTTACGGTTTCCAATGCGGATATCAAATGCCCCAGGCTCGGTTACCCATTTTAAGTCCCTTCCAACAAAAGCCAAATCCTTAGCCGTCAATGTAAAGGACACTTCTCTGGTCTCGCCAGATTTTAAATATATTTTAGCGAATTTTCGCAATCTCTTTACGGAGGGAGTGACAGACGCAATCAAATCAGAACTGTACAATTCCACAGTTTCCTTACCCGCCATTTTGCCTGAATTCGTAACGTTAACGGAAATTTTCATGGGAGCATTTGCCGTCAGGGTATCGGAGGAAACCATGATGTCACCATATTTGTACGTGGTGTAGCTTAATCCGTATCCGAATGCAAACTGTGGGTTAAATTGTTCGGAATAATGCTGTGGATTGGCCGTCTCTACCCCTTCCTGTGAATATGTGTGGTCGTAGGTAACCAGAAAATTCGGATTTCGCGGATACGTAATAGGTAATTTGCCAGATGGATTGTAATCACCGAAGAGGACATCTGCAATGGCCTGGCCTCCCTGAGAACCGGGCCAGTAGGCCATCAAAATACCACTCAAAAGCGGCTCGATTTTTCTGATTATCCGGGGTCTGCCTTCCGTAAATACCGCAATAATAGGCTTGTTCAATTTGCTCAAAGCAATCACGAGCTTTTGTTGATTCTCAGGCAGTTCCAGGTCTTCGATATTTCCCGGGGTCTCGGCATAGGCATCCTCGCCCAGGCAAACAACAATATCATCAGCATTTTTGGCAGCAGCTACAGCATCTGCAATGCCTTTATCGGTCCCAACAAAAGCGGTCCCCTGCTTATAGCTGGTATTTTTAGCTTTTTCCTGAATGGCCTTGAGTATGGTCGGTTCATCCTTTGGAAAATATTTCGCATTGGTACCCTGCCAGGTATACGACCAGGCTCCATTTAAGGTGGTTAATGAGTTGGCTCCCGGACCGGTAACAAAAATCTTTTTATTTTTAGACAGTGGCAGGACATGCTGATCATTTTTTAATAAAGTCATGGATTCTCTGGCCGCCTTCAGGGCAATTTTTTTGTATTCGGGCCGTCCGAAATTTTTAAACGCCGCCTTTTCTACATAGGGATGATCAAATAATCCAACATCATACTTTAGTTTCAAGATCCTTCTTACCGACTCATCGATTCTACTTTCGGGGATTCTTTTTTCTTTTACCAATTCAATAAGGTACTTACTGAAGTCCAAATCATTTGGTACGATGCATAAATCTATACCTGCAGTTATGGCCTGATACACCGCTTCTTTATAGGACGAAGCTACACGGCGTCTGTCGGCTAATTTTTTGACGTCTCCCCAGTCTGAAATAACGACCCCTTGAAACCCAAGCTCCTTTCTCAATAAATCGGTTAATAAATACTTACTGGAATGAACAGGGACCCCATTCACCGACCCGGAATTGACCATCAGGGTTTTTGCACCTGCCTTTATAGCCGCCTTAAAAGAGGGCAGATAGTATTCCCTCAATGTTATATTGGGAATGAGTGCCGGAGTCCTGTCCTTACCGGAAGTAGGATCTGAATATCCAATGAAATGTTTCATGCAAGCAGCAACATGGTCCACCTCTTTCAGATCATTGCCCTGGTATCCAGCTATTTCCGCCAGCCCCATTTTTTTTACCAAATAAACATCTTCACCGAAAGTTTCATCGAGTCTGGGCCAGAGCGGTTGCCTTCCCACACCTAATACGGGAGAGAAATCATATCTAATACCTGTTGCTCTTACCTCTTTAGCAGTAATTTCAGCTACCTTTTTAGCTAACAGAGTGTCTCTTGTAGCTGCTAAACCAATATTTTGTGGAAACAGAGTAGACCCCAGCGTATAATTTGCACCATGCACACCGTCAATGGCATATAATATTGGAATTTTCAGTCGGGATTCTTTCATGTTCATAGCTTGAATCTCATCGAGGATACGATGCCAGGTTTTAAGCGAGTAGGCATGACTGATTACGTTCTGAAATGAACCTACATGATGCTTGATCATAACATTCCTCAATTTAGCCGTAT
>DATFNI010000384.1:0-3004 GCA_035266485.1 Balneolales bacterium | reverse complement strand
GTTCATTCGACCTGATCAATGCAAGAATATCTGAATCGACGAGTTTATACCAGAGTTGTTTCCGTTCCTGAAACGATGGATAAGCCCTCGCCATGGGCTTGCGAAGTGATCTGGAAAAACGTAAAAACTGCTCATATTCCTCACCGAACTCTTTTTCAAATCGTTCTCTCAGACGAACAGCCAAGGCCGGAGCAGCGCCACTCGTTGATATTGAAATTGTCAATGCGCCTCGTTTTAAAAGCGAGCCAAAGGTGAAGTTACAATGCGGGATATCATCCATCACGTTCACCAGGATGCCTCGCTCTTCCGCTTCTTCATAAACCCGCTGATCTTCATCATCCTGATATTCAGCAACTATTACCAGAAACACACCGGCCAGATCTCCTTTTTGGTACGACCTGTTAATCCAATTCAGTTTATTTTCGTTTACTAACCTGGAAAGCCCCTCTGTCAGTGCCGGACTGATAATTGTGACATTGGCATCACATTCGAGAAGTTCGCCCGCTTTTCTCTCAGCCTCATGATTTCCACCGATCAAGACGGCCTTTTTCTCTGATAATCGATTTAAATAGATGGGGTAAACTTTCATGTGATAAACTTTTCGGTTCGTTTTTGCTATACACACCAAACCTCCAAGGTTTCTAAAACCTTGGAGGTTTGGTGATTATTTACTATCTGCCTGTGTCGGCAGGTGGATACCGCACTCGGTCTTATCCAGTCCGACCCATCGTCCGGCCCTTTCATGATCGCCCGGACGCACAGGATGTGTACATGGTATACATCCTATACTTGGATAACCTTCATCATGAAGCGGGTTGTACGGCAACTCATTCAGATTGATGTATGCCCATACTTCTTCTGAAGTCCACGTCGCCAAAGGATTAACTTTTATTACTTCATTGTGCGAATCCCATTCAAAAAGCAGTGTGTTCGTCCGGGAGTCTGACTGAGAACGCCTAACCCCGGTTATCCAAACACTCTTATCCGACAGATACTTTTTGAGTGGCAATACCTTGCGCAGAAAGCAGCACTTGTTTGGGTTATGTTTCCAGAGTTCGCTTCCATACGTTTTCTCCTGATCTTCTACGCTCAGCTCGCTGCTTACCCTGACAAACCGGAGATCGAATTCACGCTCCAACTCATCCCGCAATTCATAGGTCTGATTGAAAAATAAACCGGTATCAAGGTAGAAAATGGGAATCCCAAATCCCTTTTTGGCTACGAGATGGGTTAGGAGCACTCCGGATGGACCAAAGCCAGTGCCAAGAACGGCTCGTTCACCAAATTCTTTCCATAACCATTCAAGAATTACATTGGGGTCAGCACCTTCAAACTGTTCGTTGAGATCCCGTATTTCATCTTTACTGATGATATTCAGAATATCATCTGATGAATGGCTTTTAAATCCTGCGTCTGATGAAATATTTTCAGATGATCGTGTCATTTTCGGATAAATAAATATTACAGGCTACCCCAGTGATACTGCGCTTAATAATTCAGCGGTGTTCGATTCTACCTGGATCCCCTCGGGCTGGAACCAGTCAAGAGTCTCACTCAGATTCACGACTTCACCTATTACGATGGTTGCAGGTGTTGACAAATGCTTTGATTTTTCCGCGATGTCGGATAGCGTTCCGATGACCCTCCTTTGGGAACGATAACTAGCCTTTTCGATTACAGCGACCGGCGTAGATGCTGACCGGCCATTCTCTATGAGCTTACGTGAAATATCCGATAGTTTACGGAGTCCCATGAGAATAACCAAAGTCTCGCAATGTGCCAGGCAGGCCCATTTCTGTGGGAATGACTCCTCATGTATGGAATGTCCGGTGATGACGGTAAACGAGCTGCTATGATCGCGATGAGTCAGCGGGATACCCGCAAATGCCGCCGCAGCCACAGAACTGCTGATTCCCGGCACCACTTCAAACGGGATTCCGGCTGTCGCCAACACTTCAAGCTCTTCCCCGCCGCGACCAAAAACAAACGGATCACCGCCTTTCAGACGCACTACATTCTTGCCTTTTCCAGCTTCACGAACCAGGATATGATTGATTTCGTCCTGGGAAGTTGAGGGCCGCCCGCCGGCCTTGCCAACATATATTTTCTCCGCTCCCGGATGAGCCTCGGATAATAATTCGGGATTAGCCAACCGGTCATATACAATCACTTCTGCCCCACGAATAGCCTTTAATCCGCGAACAGTAATGAGATCGGGATCGCCTGGTCCGGCACCAACCAGCAATACTTTTCCTCTTTTGTTGATATTGATAGGTATCACGTCCATATTCTTAATGATTTATTCTGCTACCGTTTCTTCCAGTGTTTCGATGCCCA
Source organism: Balneolales bacterium (assembly GCA_035266485.1). Classification (GTDB taxonomy): domain Bacteria; phylum Bacteroidota; class Rhodothermia; order Balneolales; family DATFMH01; genus DATFNI01. The sequence goes on along the minus strand of DATFNI010000384.1, from coordinate 667 downwards.
TACGATTCCAGTAATCGCCAAAGGACTCCCCTTCTTTTCGTCCATCTCGATAGATTTCTAGGAGTGGTTTTACCGCAGAGACCAGTTCTTCGAGCGGTACGTGGTCGCGGTACTTCTTGTTTAACCGGGTACCGGCCGGATCCCCGCCGATAAAAACGGCATATTGGTTTAGTGATCTTCCAACGAACGCAATGTCAGCGACATACGGACGCGCACATCCGTTGGGGCAGCCGGTCATACGAACCGTGAGCTGCTCCTCTTCCAGGCCAAGACTGCGTATTTCCTTCTCCAAATCCCGTATCACTTCAGGCATGATCCGTTCCGATTCGGTAATGGCCAGCCCGCAGGTAGGTAGTGCCGGGCATGCCATGGAATACTTAATCGCATTCGACAACTCATCAGTCAGAGGTACTCCATAACCCCGGAGTTCATCCTCGATGGGCTTTTTATTTGCTTCATCAATATCCGTGAGCAGGATATTCTGCGTCGGCGTCAGACGTACATTCAAATTGTATTTCTTGATGGCTTCCCGGAGCCCGGTTCTCAGACGCAATTTCCCCTCATCTTTGATCCGGCCGTTTTCCACATTGACTCCCAGATACCACTTACCGCCGGATTGCCTGTGCCATCCCAGATAAAGCTCCAGTTTGAATTTGGGTATCGGGCG
>DATFNI010000383.1:0-4729 GCA_035266485.1 Balneolales bacterium | reverse complement strand
GAAGATGCGGTAACCATCAGCGCTTTCCAGACCGGCATCGGCAACAACGCCATCTCGCTGCTGGCCGCCATCATCATCTTTTCCACGGTCTTCGGGACCCTGAGCGGATCGATGTCCAATACGCAGATCCTGCAGGTGATGAAGACCTCCGGTCCGGTCTCCACGGGACTCACCTTCATGTGGATGCCGCTGCTGTTCACCAAGATGACCGGCGGACGCATCTTCGCGTCTTTGTTCTTCCTGGCACTGACCTTTGCCGCTTTTAGCTCGCTGATCTCGATGGTGGAGCTGGCTTCGCGCCTCTTCATCGACATGGGGTTCTCGCGTATCCGCGCCACGCTCAGCATCTGCACGGTCGGCTTCTTCCTCGGGCTTCCATCCGCCATCGACCTGCACTTCTTCGCGAACCAGGATTTCGTATGGGGGCTCGGACTCATCTTCTCCGGGCTCTTCATCGCCTTTATCATCATCCGGTACGGCACGCGAATATTCAGGGAACGCAGGGTCAACACCAGTCCGACTGACTGGACGCTTGGCCGCTGGTGGGATTATACCATCAAATTCGTGGTGCCGCTGGAAGGCATCGTGCTGATCGTGTGGTGGATTTACCTGAGTGCTACCCAGATCGACCCGAAGAACTGGTTCAATCCGTTCGACACCTTCTCCGTGGCGACCTGCTTCATGCAATGGGGCGCGGTGCTGATCTTTTTCATTTTCATAAACAAGCGGCTGGCCAAAGCCACCAATTCGACCGTCGAGGCAACGCTTTGAGTGAGACCTCAGAGGTTAGATATTAGAGACTTAGATATTTGAAATTTTGGGAATTGGGAGTTAGAGGTTCGGTGACCAACCATACACCTACTCCGTCATCCTGAGGCCGAAACCAAATTCTTATTCCCCGGCTATGATCCAATCGGCCGAAGGATCTCGTTACACTTGAAAACGATTGTAGAACCTAAACGAACCTGAACGGTTCGCTGCCGGTTGCATACGAGGTCCTTCGGCCGCGAACGACCGTTTCCTGATTGACAGGTTCGAGTTGGGCCTTTGAGGATGACAATGAAATGTGTTTGGGTTGAACATGTTACTGCTGCGCAGAGAACCGCAGGGACTATACGCCATTTTTCTCATCCTCCTAACTTCCTATCTTCTTTTGCGCCGGCCAGACGGTCTAACCCGTCTGACCGCTTTTTATAATTCAACCGAAGAAAATGTTCCTGCTTGTTTGTCTGCTAACGCTGATCCGGCCTGTCGGCGATTCCCTGCGATGGGTGACGCCTTTTGAACAATCCCACGGCACAGAGACGGCTACCTACCACCAGGCGATATCCTGGTATCAGAAACTGGCTAAGGCGTATCCGCAAATTCAGGTCAAGAAGTCGGGTATGACCGATTCGGGGTTGCCGCTTCATGTTGTGGTGATATCGAAGGATCGTCGTTTTGATCCGGCGCAGATCCGACTGGAAGGGAAGTCGGTGTTGTTTATCGACAACGGGATACATCCGGGTGAGCCGTGCGGTATCGATGCGAGCATGATGCTGGCCCGCGACCTCGTGCAGAAGCCGGCGATGAAGCGATTGCTCAATCATGTGGTGGTGGTGATCATCCCGATCTATAACATCGGCGGTTCGCTGAACCGGAGCTGGCCGAGCCGTGCCAACCAGAACGGTCCGAAATCGTACGGCTTCCGGGGCAACGCGCGTAATCTCGACCTTGACCGTGATTTCATCAAATCCGATTCGAGGAATATGAAGAGTTTTGCGCCCATCTTCCATCGATGGAACCCGGACGTGATGATCGACAACCACGCCTCCGATGGTGCTGACTACCAGTACGTGATGACCCTCATCGAAACCCAGCAAGATGTGTTCAACCCGGTGATGCGCCGCTACTACGAGGCAATGATGCGTCCGGCGCTTTACGAGGGTATGAAGAAGGAGGGTTACCCGATGACACCCTACGTGGAAAGTTTTCATAAAACACCCGACTCGGGTATCGATTCCTTCATGGATTACCCGCGGTTCTCAAGCGGCTATGCGGCCCTGTTCAATACGATCAGCTTCATCACGGAAACACACATGCTGAAGCCGTACCGGCAGCGGGTGGGGGCTTCCTGCCAGTTCATGCGCGTTATGCTCCAGGTGATGAACAGGGATTATCATGAACTCCTGAGAGTTCGGTCCGATGCCGATCGATATGTTGCTGCACAGAAAGAGTTTCGGTACAATTGGAAGATGGACACGACATCATGGAAGCCCATGGAATTCAATGGATATGCGGCAGAATATCATACGAGCAAGGTCACGGGTTTGCCGCAATTGTATTATGATGAGCATGAACCGTATACCAAACAGATCCGTTATTACGACCGGTATATTGCCTTGGATAGTGTCCGTGCGCCGCAGGCGTTCATTCTGCCGCAAGCCTGGTTTCGTGTGGCGGAACGTCTCCGGGGAAACGGAGTGATTCTTCAGCCTCTGAAGCATGACACCGCGATAGCAGTCACGGCCTATCACATTGCAGACTATAAAACCTTTTCACGGCCGTATGAAGGTCACTATCCACACAGTGATGTGACGGTGAACCCGTTCCGGGATACACTCTCATTTCGAAAAGGGGATTACCTGATCCGGATGAACCAGAAGACCAATCGCTACATCATGGAAGTGTTGGATCCGAGGTTCAGCGACTCGTTCTTCCGGTGGAACTTCTTTGATTCGGTCCTTATGCAGAAGGAGTATTTCGAGTCATATGTATTCGATACCGTGGCGGTCGGTATCCTGCACAACCACCCGGCCCTGGACCGTGAGTTTCGTGCAAAGCAGGAGAGCGATACCTCGTTTGCCAATGATGTGCGAGGCCAGCTGAACTGGATCTATAAACGCTCAAAGTATTTTGAACCGGTGTATATGAGGTATCCGGTGTATAGAGTAGAGTAGTGAGTAGTGAAGATTTAGAAAATTTTGGGAATTGGGAGTTAGAGGTTCGGTGACCAACCATACACATACTCCGTCATCCTGATGAGGCCGGCGAAGCAGCCGAAGAAGGATCTCGTGGCAATTGGCACTGATCGTTGCAACCACTACAACGGTTCACAGGGGCAAAGACATTTCACGGAGTAGCACATGATATTTCTAATGTTCTCCCGTAAACAATAACTTAAGCGACTATCCCATGATAAATATTATTAGTACATTCATCATAGGATCCTTATGTAAAACTGCCATTTCAGGAAGGGGGAACTCATGAAGAGACGATACGGTATTCTTTCATTATTGATTGTCAGCACGGCCATTCTTGCGCAGTGCCAAAATTCCATTACGAATCCTCCCACCAAGGCAAAAGAGCTGCGTCCGTTAACACAGACAGAGCAACAGATCGCGACTTCGAGCCAGTCGTTTGGCGTGGATGTATTCCGCAATGTGGTGGCAAACGAGCAGAAAGGGAAAAATGTGTTCATCTCACCGCTAAGCCTGTCGATGGCGCTGGCCATGACCGTGAATGGAGCTGCCGGAGATACACGGGCGGCCATGATGAAGACGCTTGATATGTCTAATTCAAGCATGAAGGACATGAATACATCCTATCAAAGTCTGATGAAGCTGCTTCTGAATGCAGACCCCAAAGTGCAGATGAATCTTGCCAATTCCATATGGTATCGCAATACGTTCCAGGCGCAGCAGAATTTTATCAGTACCTGTCAGAGCTATTTCGATGCCGAAGTCAAAGGATTGAATTTCAGCGACAGCAAATCCGTGGACGTCATCAACAAGTGGGTGAGCGACAAGACAAACGGACACATCACGAACATGGTGCAACCGCCCATCCCCGGAAATATCGTCATGTACCTGATGAATGCGATCTATTTCAAGGGAGATTGGCGGCATCAATTCGATAAAAAGAAGACCAAGCTGGAAGACTTCACATTATCAGACGGAACAAAAGTGAAGCCGGAAATGATGAACATGGAAACGGTGATGCCGTATAATCAATCCAGTGGGACTCAGGTGCTGGATATGGCCTACGGCGATAGTGTCTTTACTATGACCGTGATTCTTCCCCCGGCCGGAACCAGCATCGATGATTTCGTGGCCAACCTCACCCGTGATAAACTGGATAACTGGATCGGGCAGCTTCATAATGAGAAAGTGAACATTTCGATACCTAAGTTCAAAATTGACTACACTACCGATCTCAATAAGGTACTCTCGGATATGGGGATGAAAGTGGCATTTGATCCAAATAATGCGGATTTCAGCAACATCAACCCTAACGAACAGCTCTACATCAGTAAGGTCAAACAGAAAAGTTATGTGAATGTTGACGAAGAGGGTACTGAGGCTGCGGCGGCGACATCGGTATCCATAGGAGTGAATGCGGTTATATCTGTTCCCGTTTTCCGCGCGGACCGGCCGTTTGTGTACCTGATCCGCGAGCGCAGCAGCGGCACCATCCTGTTCATCGGCAAGATGGAGAATCCGACGGGGTGACTATTAGAGATTAGAGAATTAGAAATTAGTGAATTGGAGAATTGGGGGGAGTCAACTTAGCCCAACCTAAACACAACGGATGTCATCCTCTGATGAGGCCGGCGAAGCAGCTGAAGAAGGATCTCGTGATGTTTAGCACCGATTGTTGCAAGTGATACCATCGTTGCTTGTTACTAACGAGATTCTACGTTTTTTGCAGGCAAAAAACATTAGAATGACAGTGGTCCTCTGTGGATCTT
>DATFNI010000382.1:0-12060 GCA_035266485.1 Balneolales bacterium | reverse complement strand
TTTTGGATGGGAATCTCGTTCGGATTTTCGTTTGGCCGTATAATAACAAACTAATACGGATTTGAAACACCTCGGCCTGTATAAATGCGACACATATGCTTGAAGCTCCGTAATGATCTGCCCCCAACTCGATGTAACTAGAATTTCCCGAATTTGAATGTAATGATGCCTGTCACCCCGCTAAGATCAGAATCACTTGCTTCTAAAAGATGAGATCCACTCGTGAGACGGTATCCCAGTCCCGTACCGATCCTGAAAAAATGTGTGACGTTTAGTAGAACATTCACACCGGGTTCCCACACAAAAAAGGAATCGCTGTTTGATCTGTTCTCGCGATCTTTGTTTTGATACCCGGCACTTCCGGCCCCGATAAGGGATTGCAGGCTAAAATGGACCAGCCGGTAGGATTGATGTACGTATTCCAGTTCCAGGCCACCGTAACCAACAGACACATATTGCTGCCGGTTGTTTATAAAGATGTTATTGGCTTCGACATCCGTGGACAGACCATAACCACCGCCACCGATAACAAAACTGCTGGATGGATTCAGTTTGATTATCCACCCTCCACGGCCACCGACAAACAGTGCCGCTTCCCCGCTTATTGAGCTGATCTTAAGAACCGGTCCGCCAAAACCGCCCGATCCGATATGATTACTCACAAGCGTCTGATCCTCCTGGGCCAACGCCGGGATCGTGAATACCAAACATAAGAAAAGTGTGAAGAGCTGTTTCATGACTCTCTCAATAGTGCTTCTTAATTCCTCCGGTTATTAATGGCAGGAATACTCGGAGAACCTTATTAAAGATAATAAGTTATCTACCGTACACAAAAATTACTGCGATCAATATTAGATTCATATGACTATCCGCACCACAAAAGTAGTTAGAACCCGCCATTCTAATTCAAAGAAGAAAACCATACCGTCCGAACGGCCAAAAAATGCCTTCACTCTGCGAGTTTAGTGCGTTACTTTTATCTGCCATTTGTGTAATACTCAACGCGATTTCGACATAGAGAAATTATGGAGCAAGAGTTTCAAAACAGACACAGCCCTTGGTCTGTCGTCTCAATCCTAATTGGATATCTGATGCCAGGATCAGCCCGTTTCCTGCTTCAACGAAGACATTATTTATTTTTCCGCTTTACGGTATTCATTCACGTACTAATCATAATATATTGTTTTTACTTTTTTTAATAGTTATCTCTCAGGTGTCAGGAAGGTTGTTTCTTCTAAAATTTTGTACGATTCAGGAAACAAATCGACGTAGCACGGAGATGCGATTTATGCTTTGCTCTTATATGGGTTAATTGTTGTTAGGCTAAAAACAAAAAAAGGAATCCCCATGAGCTACTTAAAAAAAACACCTTTTAAAATTCTTATTGCCATTGTAATGGTTGTATCCTTTTCCAGATGTTCCGAGGGAAGATTGCTCTACCAGGGAACATATGGATCTGTAGCAGTACTCGGGCAAGGCCCACATGAATGGCATGAACACAGAGAACACCGACACGAGCGTAGAGAAAATTCACGGGACTATAGAGAAGAATGGCGTGAACACAGAGAAGATTCGCATGAGTATAGAGAAGACCGACGCAGGCGCAGAGAAACTCCACATGGATATGTTGTAGGCTTCTATGGACCTGGAGTGGTCTTACGTATTTATAGAGAATACCGACACGAACACAGGGAAGCTCTGCGTAACTATTTAGAATACCGGCATGAACATAGAGAAGCTATACGTGATCATAGAGATGATTGGTATGAGCACAGAGAAATTTCTCATGATCGAAGAGAACACTGGCGTGAGCATAGTAAGAACGCACGTGATCGTAGAAAAGACCGACGCGGGCATAGAATAGATACACGTGATCGCAGAGAAAATCGGCATGCTTATAGGTATGATTCCCGCGATCATTGAGAATTCCATCCTGAGAAAAACCACCCCCGGGAAGTGCCCGATATGGTTTTCCGGGGGGTTTTAATACTCTTTCTTTTGTTAATCGTGTATCAGATCACTTTGTCAATGTGAAGCTAAATGTAGCCGGCGGGTTATCATTGACCGTTACGCTGGCTTCATATTTACCCATTGCGAGCCAAACATTATTGCCATAATGAGTCGTTTTCAGGCTTTTCCCCGACACATGCATGCGCGCCACCGGTAGCGTCATCCAGTCACCCTTTTTCGGTGAAAGCTCGCGGTAACGAATGGTAACCGACGCATCCTCTACCGGTTTACCATTCTTCTTTACGAAGGCAACGAGGTGGTGATTCGGCTTTGATGAACCCTGAATGTAGTCCGGACTGGCACCTGCATCCCATTTCATTTCGGCTTTGGGACCTTTAAAATGCTCCGCAGGAAGCACCTTCAATGTGACAGATACGTTCCCTGCTTTTTCTGTTTTACTGAAATTTTGGGCTTCTGCACTATTTACGGCAAAAAGAAAACCCATTGTAATGATCAATATCGTAATGGGAAGCAACTTTTTTTGCATGACCTTCTCCTTTTAATCTGGTTAATCTGGCACCTGGCAATCTCATGTTCATTGAATAGGCTTGAACAGCAATCACAACTGAAATAATACGTGTCTGCCCGTTCGGCCTCACCTTATGTACATGTTCAAAGGAGAGAGAATCGTTCATCCGGTCAATTCATTTACGCATCTCTGGTCCGTCATTCCCGACCCCGATCGGGAATCTGTGGGGCGATGATCTAAGTATCCATCGAGAAACCGGATCGGGGCTCTCAGTGCATCTCATGCATGGAAATACAGATACTGCCACGTCTCAAGCCCCTTAAATCTTGATCTTTCAATATGCAAACCATCTGACTTAACGGAGATTCTCCCGTAATTCGGGACAGGAATGACGAAAGAGAGATTGTTTTAGGCATCTGCATTTTTGCGTCTGAAAAAATGTCCAATGAAATAGATTACCAGCACAATCACAATAAACAGCACGACCATCTCAATTTCTATAAGCTTCAATCCCGATAGAAGCCAAATGATTGCTGCAACAGCCAGGATGGGAACTAGCAGACCGCCTTTTATCCGGAACATGCCTGATTTGTGAGGCATGGTATAACGAAGCTTTATAGTAGCTAATACGGTAAATAAATAAATGAGTAAGGCAGCGGCACTGCCTAAAATGGCCAGTTGCTTAAAACCACCGGAAATCGCAAAAATACATCCAAGGGCAGAATACACGAGGACAGCGATCTTTGGTGTTGATCGCTTGTGATCAATTTTAGCGAGGAAACCTGGCAGGAGTCCGTCACGGGCATTGGCAAATAAGATCCGGGGTGTGGCCAATACGTCACCACTGAGACTCCCGAATATGGAGATGGCTACTCCAATAGAAATAATGAGCAACCCTGCCGGGCCCACGATTTTTTCGGCGGTATCCCCAAGCGGCGAGGACGATCCGGCAAGCGCCGATCCCATAACACCCTGACATACCACTTGAATGCACAGATAGAGTATGATAACAGCCCCGATCCCAATGAGGATGCCTTTCGGGATATTCCGGTTTGCCTGGGTGACTTCCCCGCTGTTGGATAGTGCATTTTCGCCACCGATAAAGGCAAAGAACAACACGAGGGAAGCATTTTCAAGAGTATCAAAATGAGGGAAACCACTCCATTTTAGAAATGCCGGATGAATAAAGGCCACCCCAAGAAAAACCACCCCAAGCATGGGAAGGAGCTTCCCAACCGTGGTAATTTTGATCAACCGGAGGCTGTATTTCAGACTGGCCACGTTGATCCAGGCCAGGAACCCGAAAATAAGGATGATAAACCCGATACGAAAATAGGTGGGGCTTAATGCGGGAATGAGACGCTCTATGATATCGTAAAGGGCATTTACGACAGCACCATCACTGATAACGCCAATACCAAACCAAAGAAGGGAGCTGATGATAAATCCTGCAACCGGACCAAAGGCGGCTTCTGTGTATACAAAAACTCCACCCGTTGAGGTTATTTTGCTGCCGACTTCCGCAAAACACAGCATAATGAGCGTAATTAGCAGCGCGCAGAACAGGTATGCCGCCAGACTCGACGGCCCAAGAATCCCGGCCACGGTCGCCGGAAGCACGAAAATGCCAGCCCCCACGATGTAGTTAAAAATATTTGTTCCCAGTTGAAAAGCACTGATTTCTCTTTTCAGTTCATCTTGAGATTGCAGTATTTCCATAATCTTTTTGCAGTCGATTTTAATTTAGCCTGGCGATAAACCCCGAAAAACCCGCTATGGGATATAAAAACGGACATATCACATGTATTTTATAAACTGGTCACCAAAAACACCTGATCTGACCACGTCTGTAGTGAACCCTGCAAGCTACTGTTTCTAACTAAGGGAATAAAGCCATTTCTTTGGCTCTCAACAAGTGAGTTGCGAAGGGGGAATGGCAACCGATATTAAAATTAGAAAAACCTTATACATCTAACGTTATTGCTTTCTAACTATGAATCTCGTTGAGAGCATTTATCTTAGGAAAAGCATATTTATACATATGCACAAATATGATAACGATTGGGGACTTTCAGAAATAACGACAATCACTAACAAAACAGATATTTGAATATAATCTGTCAAAAACATCCGGCAGATCAATTATCATCTAATTCGAGGGGTATTAATCATGGGTCAACAACAACTTTTACTTGTAATACTTGTTACCATTATTGTAGGAATCGCTACCGTAGTGGCATTAAATGTGTTTGGAGCCAGTGCCAAAAACGCTAATATTGATGCTGTGCGACAGGATATACTGACCATAGCCAGCTCCGGACAGGCCTATTTCATTAAACCCACAATGATGGGTGGGGGAGGCACTTCCTTTAAGGGAATGAAGTTCAATGACATCAACTTTGCTGCAGATTCAACCTTCAATTCAGGTCTGTCGGCTTCCAATTTGAACGGCACCTATGTGATCAGCACCAGGGGCGATAGTTCATTCGTGATAACCGCTTATCCTTCGAGTGATGCCGGTTACTCCAAGGGTGCCGCAAGTGGTAGTTCCATGCAGGCGACGGTTTTCAATCAAAACATTACCTGGCAAAAGAGTTCCCCACAATAAGGTGGTTACTGCATAGGTCTGTACTATTGAACGAGGTGTTGCAATAGTACAGACCTTATCCCTTTTAACTTGTCATATAAACTTTCGTTATACCGAATCTCAGGAACAGGAGTAAGTTATGGATCAAGTCAAACATACAGCCAATCCATCATTATCTGAAATCGTGAAAGCCGTACTGGATATCGACGACTGTGACTTAATAAATCGGGTTATCACTGTATTGATTACGCCCCGAAAAGCGACCAAGAAAACAGGGGATTGAATCTTTACCAGCCGAAAATAGATGTCTGAGGCGGGTACTGCTGATTCATGCAGTAATAGGATTTAAACTCCATCGGACCATTTTCTTTATCTGAACGGACTATTATCCCTATAAAGGAGTTTCCTACTGCTTGTAGGTCAGACCATACCCATAAGGAAATAGCGGCTGATAATTCGTGGAATCATTCCTGTTGATGGGTACCTGGTCCATCGACTTCGGCCAGGTGTAGGGTAACTTTCCACTCGGCGCGTAATCGCCGAATAACACATCGGCCACACCTTCACCTTCTGATCCCGGCAGCCAGGCCGCGATGAATGCCGGAGCCTGTTCAATCACGTGTGTAACGATCATCGGCCTGCCGGAAATCAGGACAACGACATAGGGAACACCGGATGTGCGGACATTAGCAATCGTATTGAGATCTTCCCTGGAGAGATGAAGATCTTTGCGATCTCCCTTGCCTTCCGCATACGGTTTTTCACCAACTACAACGATGGCGAAATCCGATCCCCTGGCATCTTTGCCGTCTTCGGAATACGTTACTTTGGTCGACGGGGAAACGGCATCCTTGATCCCTTTCAAGATGGTCGTGCCTATCGTCGTATTACCGGAACCACCCTGCCAGGTAATGGTCCATCCGCCGCATTGATATCCAAGATTGTCTGCATCGGAACCGGTGACATACAGATGTTTAATATTCTTCGAAACAGGCAGGACATTGTTCTTATTTTTCAACAAGACCATCGATTCCCGGACTGCCTGGCGAGCCAGCTCACGGTGTGCTTTTGAACCGATTTGAGCTGTGAAAGCTTTGTCGGTAAACGGATGCTGAAACAGTTTCGCCTGGAATTTAACACGCAAAATCCTCCGAACGGCATCGTTGATACGCGACATCGGGACCTCTTTATCGTTGACCAGTTGCGTCAGGTCATTGATAAACGTTACATACTTATCCGGAACGATGATCATATCAAGTCCCGCATTTATGGCTTTTTTGATGTCTTCCTTATAGTCGGGTCCCAATTGATTGATGGCCGCATAATCGGAAACCAGGAATCCCTTGAATCCCATTTGTCCCTTTAGTACCGTCGTCAGCAGGTATTTGTTCTCGTGCATCTTGGTCCCGTTCCAACTGCTGTACGAGACCATGATTGAGCCCACTCCTGCTTTGAGTGCCGCATAATACGGTTTCAGGTGAATCTCACGAAGCACTTTTTCGCTGACCTGTGCATTGCCTTCATTTATACCGCCCGTGGTCCCGCCGTCCCCCACAAAGTGTTTTGCACAGGCTACTATGGAGGGATTATCCTGACCCAGGACCTTACCCTGCAATCCTTCGATCTCGGCATAGCCCATTTCACTGACCAGTCCGGGCATCTCACCAAACCCTTCATAGGTACGTCCCCATCGGATATCCTGGGGAACCGTTATGCAGGGTGCAAATGCCCAGTTGATCCCGGTCCCGGCTACTTCCACGGCCGTGGCCCGGCCGATTTTTCTAACCAGCGCAGTGTCGCGCGTTGCACCCAGGCCCACATTATGTGGAAATATCGTTGCACCATAGATATTGCTGTTTCCATGAACGGCGTCTATCCCGTAAATCAAGGGAATTTTCAACGGGGTGGCAAGAGCATATTCCTGCAGGCTGTCCAGCATGTGGGCCCAGTCTTTAGGCATGGTCGGATCCAGGCGGGAGTCTCCGCTGCTCTGCAATGATCCGATGTAATATTTGGTGATGTCTTTGGGGTCTTTTAGAAACGAATGATCGACGTTGGTCATCTGCCCTATTTTTTCGGCCAGACTCATTTTCGACAGGAGCTGATCAACTTTTTGATCTATAGTTTCATTCCGGCTATCGCTTTTACTCTCTTGTTGCTTATTGCAGCCCCCGAATGCCAATAGCAGCAGCACAGCAGAAAAAATAAACAACCCTCGTCCTGTCTTCGATCCTTTTTTATGTAACATAATTGATGACTTGTTTAAATAAGCATTTTTGGGATAGTAGTTCCCTTTCATATACCATACCACTCGTTCTGGATATGTCGTAGTAAACTATATAAAACTGTGTTATAAAATGTTGGATGCAACAAATAAGTATAATAGTGAACCAATGTATTTGATCACATAAAGGTTTATATATTTTTTCGTTTTTTAAAATTTAATTTCTTCCCTCTTAATAGGAAGAATCACTTACTTATTACATCTGGCAGCAATTTTATAAGCTGCGTTCTATTCCGTTGTAATACTCGCCAGAAAGATGACAGCATCTTTGATATTGTTAGCACCTATATATCAGAAGGCTTTCCAAAACCAGGGATTTTGTTCAAGATCAAAGCCTTCTATCAAGGATACACCGACCTTACAGAAACATTCTCACCCCAGCTTAACTGTCATATTTGATCTCCCCTGGCTTAGTCGTGTAATCATTAGAAAAGGCTTATACACATGACGTTATCGATTTCTAACTATGATTTTCATTTCTGAAAATTATATTTGGTAAAGCATATTTATATATATGCCGAAGGACGATTGGGATTGTACAAAAACATCAAAATCATTAACGACACAAAAACCAGAAAATAACCTGTCAGAAGAATAAATGGCAGGTCAATTATCATCTAATCGGCGGGGTTTTAATTATGGGACAACAACAACTTTTACTCGTGATACTTGTTGCAATTATTGTAGGGATCGCTACCGTAGTGGCATTAAATGTGTTTGGAACCAATGCCAAAAATGCTAATATAGATGCTGTGCGCCAGGATATGCTGACCATTGCCAGCTCGGGACAGGCCTATTTCATTAAACCCACAATGATGGGTGGAGGGGGCACTTCCTTTAAGGGAATGAAGTTCAATGACATCAACTTTGCCGCAGATTCAACCTTCAATTCAGGTCTGTCGGCTACCAACATGAATGGTACTTATGTGGTCAGTTCCAGGGGCGATAGTTCATTCGTTTTAACCGCTTATCCTTCGAGTGATGCCGGTTACTCCAAGGGTGCCGCAAGTGGTAGTTCCATGCAGGCGACGGTTTTCAATCAAAACATTACCTGGCAAAAGAATTCCCCACAATAAGGTGGTTACTGTGGCATAGGTCTGTACTATTGAACGAGGTGTTGCAATAGTACAGACCTTATCCCTTTTAACTTGTCATATAAACTTTCGTTATACCGAATCTCAGGAACAGGAGTAGTTATGGATCAAGTCAAACAAACAGCCAATATATCATTATCTGAAATCGTGAAAGCCGTACTGGATATCGACGACTGTGACTTAATAAATCAGGTTGTGGATATATTGATTACCCCCAAAAAGTAACCGGGATGACACGCCAATGATTTTTGGGCGGTCAAGGATTAGCCACTGGGTCAGAATCTCAGTATCCGGACCCGGTTAATCGTGTAGGAAAGCAATAATCAGATCTGTCACCATAAACGTGACGAAATATTCCTTTAGCTTACCCTAAAGCTCTTACGCCAAAAATGGGGGAATATCCATGCCAAAATACATCATCGAAGAGAAGTACCGGAAGCAAGTAATCTGTCCTAACAGGAGCTGCAGGCCATCTCAGAGAAGTCATGCAGCCATGCTCTTCATCTGACAATTCAACGTTAACGGTTCCCAGGGGTTTGATTTTCGTATAATTAGTATTTATTAATATATTGACTTATCCCTATATCATTATTTACTATTTTCTTGTTAGATTGATTGTGCCGCACCATTGAGCGCAGCTGAATCAGAGAGGTTGGGTTTATTTTGGTTTAGAATTCGGCCTTATACTGATTGATTACCGGGTAAACACGTGAATGAATAAAAAGTGATTACCTATTGTTCCATTACATGATATTTCCGTGCTATAGGTTCCGCAGAGCATGGTTCATACTGAACTATTTATCTTTTATTTAGGAGTGATTATGGGATTTCCGGGACTCTGTTCAAAAGACCCTTATGTTAGCTATTTAACCGAAGTTTTCGGATGCAATATTATCAGGGTACCCGAAGAGAGGTATCGCCCTTTGACTGTTATTGCGGCGCGTGGAAAACATCTTTCATTTCGTGGCAACGTATCTCCTATAATAAAGAATGATATTGCAATTCCGCAGGGGCTCATCGCCAACTCACAGATGCCGGATCTTTCGGGGAGAAAATCACGCAGCGTCAAAACCAGTTTCGGTCTGAAAATTCTGGATGGCTTTCTTAAAGGGCTGGGTATCCCCGGCGGTTCTATAAAAAACAGTTTCCAGGGTGCCTCCATGCTTTCATTTACCTTCCAGGATATAAAACGTATGTGGATTGACATAAACTCCTTCGGACGAATTATACGCAATCATAAGATTGACCTGGCTAGTCCCGCAGCAGCTATATTTTTTGGCGAAAATCCGTATGCTTTTTTGCTGTTGGACTCAGTCATCACCTCCAGTAAGTTCACCGTATCGGTAGACCGGGCTGACTCAACAGATTTTAAGTTTGATATCGAGGGTATAAAAAATATCGTCGGTGGTATCAGCGCTTCGATTGACGTATCGACAACCTCCGGATTTGACCTCACTTTCAATGGAAATAAACAACTGGCCTTTGCCTTTAGTTGTGTCCGTTTTTCATTAACCGACGACGGCACAATCGGTCAGATCTTGCCTGAGGAGGGCAAGATGGTGATGAACTATGCCCATTTGTCTACCGATCTGCTTTCTGAAGAAGAAAGACCTGCAATCGTTCATTCACCGGATCGTGTGTTGCTGACAGAAGAACCTTCAATGGTTAATATCGAATGATCATAATCAAAAGAAAAGAGGTGTTATGTCGTACAACTTCAAAAATCTCATCTTTGAGGGCGGTGGCGTAAAAGGGATCGCCTATGTCGGCGCTATCGATGTACTGTCGGATAAGGGAATAATCGAACAGATAACGCGCATTGGCGGAACTTCCGCAGGTGCCATAAATGCCATATTAATCGGTCTGGGTTATACATTCGAGGAGACCAAGGATATCCTTTGGAACCTCGACTTCCACAAGTTTATGGATGATAGCTGGGGGATCATACGGGATACCGACCGGCTGATAACATCATTTGGCTGGTATAAAGGCGACTTCTTCCGAAACTGGATCGGTAAGCTGATCAAGGAAAAAACCGGTAACTCCGAATCGACGTTTGCGGATATAGAGGCCATGAAGGGTAAGAACAAATACAAATCACTCTACTTCATGGGCACCAACTTATCCACCCATTTTTCAGAAGTCTTTTCACACGAACATACCCCCAGGATGTGCATTGCCGACGCCGTCCGGATCTCCATGTCCATCCCCCTGTTTTTTGCAGCAAAGCGAAGTATGAGAGGGGACGTGTACGTAGATGGCGGCGTGCTTGACAACTATCCAATCAAGCTGTTTGACAGGAGAAAATACATTGCGACCAAAAATCTGGCCGTGACTGAATACTATGAGAAGATCAATAAATCGATAAAAAAATCACCGAGAGAGATATCGGACTATGTATATAACAAGGAGACCCTGGGTTTCAGGCTTGACAATAAAGAAGAGATCTCTGCTTTCAGGGATCACGCCGAACTCCCCGACCACAAAATCGATAATTTCTTCGAATACACGTGGTCGTTAATCGATACCATTCTAGAGGCCCAGTCGAGCACACACCTGCACAGTGATGACTGGGTCAGAACAATATACATCGATACTCTCGGAGTCAGAACAACGGAATTCGGTTTGTCGAATGACAAAAAAGAAGCTCTGTTAGAGTCGGGAAAGACCAGCACTCAAAAGTATTTTGAGTGGTTTGATAAGGAGAATCCGGTGAATAAGTGAGCGGGCTAACTTTCCGGAATTCTCGCGCATTACGAGTTGAAATAACAAAAAAACTGAAAATGGTATCCAAAACCAGGAGTATAATTATGGACGAAAAACTGATAGTAAGCTTAGGCTGGGAACGCGATTTGCCGGACTTCCGGGATTACAACCCGAGTACCAAAGAAGTGGATTCCATTCTGAAAAAATCAAACCCCTTGAAATCTGCTGCTAAGATCGAGTCTGTTGTTGACCTGACAAAATGGTGTTCCCCTATTGAGGATCAGGGAAAGCTGGGCTCATGCACAGCCAACGCCGGAGTGGGTCTCCTGGAGTATTATGAGCACCGGGCTTATGGCAGATACCTGGATGGGTCACGTTTATTCCTTTACAAGGTTACACGGGACCTGCTTGGGAAAAAGGGCGACACCGGGGCGCATCTAAGGACTACGATGAAGGCCATAGCATTATTCGGAGTACCGCCTGAAAAATACTGGCCCTATGACATATCGGGGTTTGATAACGAGCCGTCGTCTTTTTGCTATGCATTCGCCGGGAATTACAAAGCCATTCAATATTACCGGCTCGATCCGGTCGGCAGTTCGACCAAAGAATCTCTCGACAGGATCAAAACCAACCTGGCGGCCGGCCTGCCCAGCATGTTCGGGTTTTCTGTTTTCAGCTCCATCCCTAAAGCAGGAGACAAAACCGGAGACATACCGTTCCCGGATTCCAACGATTCCTTGATTGGTGGACATGCTGTTGTAGCTGTTGGATACGACGACAAAAAGAAGATCAGGAAAAGCAAAGGGGCGCTTATGATCAGGAATTCATGGGGTACCCAATGGGGTGAAAACGGGTACGGCTGGCTGCCCTACGACTACGTCGAAAGCGGGCTTGCTGTCGATTTCTG
>DATFNI010000381.1:0-15017 GCA_035266485.1 Balneolales bacterium | reverse complement strand
ACCGCGCAATCTTGTTCTGTGTATTTAACTCCGGATAATCTCCGCTGCTGTAAGGATATTCAGGATCTGTTTCAGACCATATCCATGGCGGTTATTCTCGCCGTTATCAAAACTGTTGGTAGTCTGTCAGAACCGGGATGTTTCGCCTGGTTTAGCCTGTTGCTGTGTTTGGGATTTGAAAAGACACCGGGTAAAACCGGTTACGGATCACGAAGCAGAGCTTCACGCCTGCAGCGTTCCCAACGGAACGTTGGGAACGAGGGGCAAATCCCGGCCGTTTCATATGAAAGACATCCCGATAAAAACGATGGTTCATCCCATTGGGTGGCAGGCTGTCCAAGGTAACCTGACCGTATGCATACGCAACAGTGATTATGAGTATCCCCGTTGCCAGGGCATACCGGCACAATAACCTCAATCCCTTCATCTTGTTCTCCGTGTTTAGTTGATGGTGATTTCACTTTTTTTATGTCAATGGGAGACCCCCTTCATTGGCATAAAAACTCTGTTGATGGAAAAATTCACCTTATTTTCCCCTTTCTAATTCCTTTTCCCAAAATACACACACGTCTCCAGCCAACCTTTCTTCTGACAAATCCTTTTATTTCTTTACATAAAGACCAAATCCTTGTGTTACTGGCGTTAAGTCAGACCCATTATCTACTGTTACGTCATTACTAAATGATCCCTTTAGATCTGGAGCTATCCAAAACACATAATTACTATGCCCGCTGGTATATCCCTGGAACGCCGAGTCATACTTGGCGTGCAATACCTTGCCACGCGAAAAATCCCAGAAGAATTGAAACCGCTTATCCGTGCTGTCCTGGATAACGCAGGTAATACGCGCCGTATCGCCGACCGCTACCGTATCCGGTTGTATTTTTACCTCCAAAATGCGGGTTTGATAGGCCGTGGCCTTGTCGCCTCCGCCATCCGGAGGTAACCCACCACAACCGGCCTGCCACAGGCTGCACAGCAACAGTACCGGCAACCAGCGAACTGCCTTTGGCTTAAGCCGCTTCAATAATGATATGATTCTCTTGTTCATGCGCTTTTCTCTCCAAACGGTGTATCGTTTATTCTTAACTACGTAATCTCCTTTAAAAACGCAAGCCTTATGTATCCTAAAAACATGCCTCCTAACAAAAAAATAACATAAGGGAATTCCGGAGCGCCGGGGGTAACTTCTAGAAGGACACCGCGCAATCTTGGTCTGCGTATTTAGCTCCGGATAATCTCCGCTGCTGTAAGGATATTCCGGATCTGCTTCAGACCATCTCCATGGCGGTTATTCCCGCCGTTATCAAAACTGTTGGTAGTCTGTCAGAACCGGGATGTTTCGCCTGTTGCTGTGTTTGGGATTTGAAAAGACACCGGGTAAAACCGGTTACGGATCACGAAGCAGAGCTTCACGCCAGCAGTGTTCCCAACGGGACGTTGGGAACGAGGGGCAACGTACAAACATGAAAGTCCTCACGTGATATGAACACATAATTCCCCCCGAATCTGCAGGCCAGTTACAACCCGCAAGCAGCCTAACGGTCAAATCACCGTCCCGTCCGGTATCACAGAGCCTTTCGGCAATATTACAATCCCATCAACCACCGAATAGTTGTCGTAATCCTTATTCTCGAGATGAGAACCGCCGTTGATGCGTACATCGCAGCCAATGCGGCAATCTTTGTCGATGATGGCGTTGCGGATGTAGCAGCGTTCGCCGATACCGAGAGGCGGTTGTCCGCTTCCGGTTTTTAACTCCTCAAAGGGCGGGAACAGATCATTCCCCATGATAATGGAATCCACAATCGTTGTGCCTCGCCCGATTCGTGCCCGGATACCTACCAGGGAGTGTTCGATTCGACTCGCCTCGATGATGCATCCTTCCGAAACCACGGTACGTTCGAGCGTGGTACCCGAAACCTTGGATGCGGGAAGCAAGCGGGCGTGTGTAAACACGGGCTGTTCGCTGTCATAAAGGTTAAACGCAGGCAGTGCGTCTGTCAGAGAAAGACTCGCTTCGAAGAACGACTTCACGGTCCCGATATCTGTCCAGTAACCAGAGAACTGGTGGCTGCATACCTTATAGTCATTTTTTATCGCTGCCGGTATGATCTCTTTCCCAAAATCCGTGGCATCCGGGTTGTTGTCGAAAAGCTCGATCAGCCGCTCCCTGTTGAATACATAAATCCCCATCGATGCCAGATACTCCCTGCCGGCCGCCTTGTGCTTGTCACTGACCTCCGACTTCCAGGATTCGACCTCATCATAGTTGGGTTTTTCGATGAAGGAGACGATCTGGTTGTCTTCATCGGTCTTCATGATGCCGAATCCGGTGGCTTCCTGGCGGTTGACCGGAATAGTAGCTATCGTCAGATCAGCACCATCATCACGGTGTTCCTGAATGATACTCTGAAAATTCATCTGGTAGAGCTGATCACCGGACAGAATAAGCGCTTCTTCATAGCGATGGTTTTCAAGGTGATGCAACGATTGCCGGACCGCATCGGCAGTGCCCTGAAACCAATTTTTACTGGAAAAGGTCTGTTCAGCAGCAAGGATATCAACGAAACCTCTGCTGAAGAGATCAAAATTGTAGGTATTCTTTATGTGGCGGTTCAGAGAAGTCGAATTAAATTGCGTTAACACAAATATTCGCCGGATCCCCGAATTCAGGCAATTTGAAATAGGTATATCGACTAACCTGTATTTTCCACCAATTGGTACCGCCGGTTTCGAACGCCCTTTGGTTAGCGGATAAAGTCTGCTGCCTTGTCCACCTCCAAGAATCACCGCAATCGTTGAATCCATATCACATCTGGCCTTTTGTTTTTGTTAATTGTTGATAAAGTTTCCGATATTCTTTCGCCGAGTTCTTCCACGAAAAATTCAACCGCATCATACGCTTACGCGTCTCATTAAACGTTTTCGGGTCGCGATATCGTTCTAATGCCCTGCGCAATGCATGCATGCTGTCGAGCAGATTAAAATCTTTGAACTGGATGCCGGTTCCACCCTTGTCGACGTCAATCACCGTGTCTTTCAAGCCACCAACAGCCCTTACTACCGGCATGGTTCCATACTTCATGGCATACATCTGATTTAATCCACAGGGTTCTACCCTGGAAGGCATCACCATACAATCCGCACCGGCATAAATCTGGTGTGAAAGCTTCTCGTTGTATCCCAGATGGGTATTAAAAAAACCGGTATGGCGATCTTTCATATTGGTAAACAGACGTTCCAGCTCCGAATCCCCGGAACCCAAAACCACAAAGTTCACCTCTTCTTTCTCATGAATGAAATCGGATATTAGATCGGGTAAAAGATCCGCCCCTTTTTCGCGTGCCAGCCGTCCGATAAAGGCAAAAGTCGGCAGCTCCGGATTTAATCCGAAGCTCTCACAGAGTACCTTCTTATTTTCACGCTTTCCTTCTTCAACAGAATCGACCTTGTAGTTTTTGGCAATGAAGCTGTCGGTTGACGGATCCCATACGGACGAGTCGATTCCATTCAGAATCCCTTGTGACTTGCCACTTTCTTTCCTGAACAGTTCCTCCAGACCACTGCTGGAAAACTTCAATTCTTCCATATAGCTGGGTGAAACAGTGGTAACACGCCAGGCTGTCTTGATAGCGGAAGCCAGGCAATTAAACTGGCTGTTCCAGTCGAGCATACCGTAGTCATTCCAGTCAAATTCAGGCAACAGATGAGCTTTTCGTGCAGAATGCGTTCCCTGGTATTCGGCATTGTGAACGGTAATGACAGTGGGAATCGATTCCAGGTCTCCGTACCTGAAACTTTTCGTCATCATGAAAGGAATCATCCCCGTATGATGATCGTGGCAATGAATAACATCCGGCTTGGCATCGTTATGCAGTACCCATTCCAACACGGCTATCTGAAAGCTCAGAAACCGTTCGAACTCATCCCAATACGGGAATCCTGTTATAGGATCGATATAAACGCCCGGACGATCAAACCGACCCTGTATATCTACTGCGTAAAAAGGGAAGGTTAACGGATCCGCCTTGGCCCGTTCGATCTTAAAATAAAATCGCTCCGGACCCATATTGGCAGATGATTCATAGATATCCTCAAACTCATGGTCTTGAAACCACGGAAGATCATACTTAGGAACAACAACAGAGGTGTTTATACCCAGTTTATTCAGGTATTTCGGCAGCGATCCAACGACATCACCCAAACCGCCTTTTTTCACTGCAGGGTAACATTCTGCACTCACTTGAAGTACATTCATAACTAGTCCTCATTTCTCAATTTATCATTACTTCCCCCATTCCATGCTTCCCGGAAAGCTTTATTCGGAACTTTTAATATCCTCTTTTTACCAGACTTCAATAAATACCGGCTACTCGCAAGACATTGAATTATAACGTCTTGATCAGCCAGATCCGACTTCTTCAAGCCGATACAAATAAATAACACGATGGTACAACTCAGGTTACATCATTAGATCTCACATGCATTATAGTAAACACGCATGATTTAGTGAAATATATTTACCGCCCCAAACATAAAAAAACAACAGAGATCCGGGTTTTCTTGTTATTTCTGCTTTAACAGATTAAAAAATTAAGCCCGGAAACATGCTAATATCAGAGATAAATAACTCTTGTATTTCTGTTTAAAAGCAATATCATGAAAAACATAGTTCGAAATTTTCCACTTTACTTCAAAAAAATATGTTCTTTGTTCCAGATCAGGTTACTTTCCCCGGAGATATTATAAGATAACCTAACGGCTCACTCGCTTGAGCTTCTGTGATGAAATGGTAACTTACAGGCTGTTTACTTTGTAAAGCATGACTTGCCATTGTTTGTGAAATGGAGAGTGCGAAACAGGCAAAATATCAGGGATATTGATTATTTGTATGTTTTGATATTTTAGCCCGTATTGAGGGCTCAGGGTGTTAAGATGCGATTAAAATTAATTCTACGTATATGTCAGTTATTGATGTTACACAAGTAACCAAAAAATATGGTTCATTAAGGGCAGTCGATCGGGTCAGTTTTTCCGTTGATAAAGGACGCATTTTTGGCTTATTGGGTCCAAATGGGGCTGGAAAAACTTCTACGATACGAATGATTAACTACATCACAGCTCCCGATGAGGGCTCAATCTCTATCATGGGACAAGCGGTGGGAAGCCAGTCTCAGCAGTTAATCGGTTACCTGCCGGAGGAACGGGGACTTTACAAAAAAATGAAAGTCGGTGAACAGCTGCTATACCTGGCACAGCTGAAAGGGATGTCTGTAACAGATGCACAAAAGGCTATTAACCACTGGCTGGAACGTTTTGATGCCGTTAGCTGGCAGAAGAAAGAAACGCATGAACTTTCCAAGGGGATGCAGCAAAAAATCCAGTTTATTGCCACTATCGCCCATGATCCGGACATTTATATCTTTGATGAACCGTTCAGTGGTCTGGACCCCATCAACAGTGAGCTGCTCAAAAAAGTAATCATTGAGCTGCGTGATAAAGGAAAGACGATCCTCTTCGCCACCCACCGGATGGAACAGGTCGAACAGATGTGCGACGACATCTGTTTGTTTAACAAGGGAAAGGCCATTTTGCAGGGTAAGCTCTCGGATATCAAGCGCTCGTTTGGCCGGAATACCGTAATCCTGGAATTCGAGGGAGACGGATCATTTATTGACGAACTGGAAAACGTCCGCATCAATAACAGATCGACCAATTACGCAGAGATTCGATTACTCAACGGGTTGGATGAGCAAGTCATTCTGCAAAAAGCCATACAAAATGTAACCCTGCTTCGATTCGAGTTTGTACAGCCTTCGCTGAATGAGATATTTATTTCAACGGTCGGAGAAGACAACATCAAGAACCAATTAACGAAAGCACACTGATGGATCCCAGAAAACTGTTTTTGATCATCAAACGGGAGTACATGACCCGTATCCGAAGCCGGGTATTTATCATTTCGACCATTCTGGCACCCGTTATCATCCTGGCTATTATTTTCGTCCCCATACTGATGACCAGTTATGACAGTGGACAAACGTATCAGATTGCCATAGTCGATCATACCGGACAGGTTGCCCAGCGTCTGGTGAAGATGAACGGAGCGCGTTACCTGGCCATGGACAACACAAGCGTCGATTCACTGAAAAAAATGGTCGTCAAAGGATCGATCACCGGCTATATTGTAATCACGCAGGACATCCTGGACGGCAAGTCAAACCCGGAACTGGTCTCCTCAGGGAGTGGTGGGATCAGCCTTATGAGCGATGTGCAAAGCAACCTGCAGACAGCAATCAGGGATGCCCTTTTATCACAAATAGATGTCAACAGTGGCATCAGACAGATAATCAACCGGCATATCAACCTTCAGACCAGCAAACTTACCGAAGGGGGACAGGAGAAGCAGGACACCACGATACTCTTCATAGTAGGTTATATTATGGCATTTGCCATCTATACGGCCATGTTCACTTATGGCGGTATCATCATGCGCGGAGTTCTGGAAGAGAAGACCAGCCGGATCATTGAAATTATGGCTTCATCCGCCAAACCTATTGAATTATTGATCGGTAAAGTTATCGGTGTTGGCCTGGTCGGTGCCACTCAGTTTGTCATTTGGGCTCTTCTGATTAGTTCGGCCGCCACATTCGGTGCTCCATTCATCATGCAACTGGTTGGAAGTGGCTCACAAGCACATGCGGCATCTGCTGCTGCCAGCTCTTTCAGTGTCCCATCGATTCCGCCCTCTCTCTGGATTTACTTCATCCTGTTCTTCATCCTGGGATACCTGATGTACGGGGCTCTGTTTGCTGCTGTTGGTTCGGCGGCCGATTCGGAAACAGATATTCAACAGCTCATGTTTCCCATCATTCTGCCCATTATCATCCCGATCATGCTTCTTGGGGCCGTAGCGTCAAATCCAGACTCCACGACGGCTATCGTCACATCGATGATTCCGTTGTTTTCACCTATCCTGATGATCGCGCGGCTGGCGATCACGGAAGTTCCCCTGTGGCAAAGCCTGAGCTCCATTGTACTGATGCTGCTGACCTTCTGGCTCTTTATGTGGCTGAGTTCCAGGATTTATCGTGTTGGCATCCTCATGTACGGCAAGAAACCTTCCTTTAAAGAACTGGCACGCTGGATACGTTATCGATAAACGGATAGAGAAGAGTATATAATACAGTAGCAGATGTGTACTTCATACGTACACATCTGCAGTTAATATAAAAAATGAAGATTGCTAATTAAGGCATAGCGGCCATTCGAGGGCGACTTGAAGCGTTGGGGAAAACAAATGCCCGGAAATACGCCGTTTCACCATTTCAGCTGTATTGCGATGTAACAAAAAGCAGGAGATACCATTGTGGGTATAGCCGGCATCCAGAAGCCGTCGTACGACATGTTGGTAATCACTGAAGTCGCCATCGATGATGAGTCCTCGAACCCATGCATCGACTACTTCGTCCCGCTTTGATCGCGGTGGTAAATTAACCGTCAGGTTCATAGTCTGTAGATAATGCTTTTTTATGTTACTCCTGTTTGATTATCGTTCGGGATTCGTTGTCTTTTAACCCTCGGATTATATTTATTACCCGTGCGTCATTTTCATCAGGGGCATAACTTTCAATCATGGCATTTTGGACATTGGGTGCCAATTTGTTAGAGTATTTCCAGCCCATAAAACGGATTCTCGGATCATTATCCTGGATCATATTTTCGATGATTGGGGTCCAGTCCTCAACCACGGTGCTGTACTTCTTGAGAAGAACGAAACTCTGCCTGCGGATCGGAAACGGCCCCGGTTGGGTTACATATCGCCTGGCCAGAGCCAAAGCCGCCGTTGTATCACCATTCTGAATAAGCTCAGGCAGTATTACGTCGCCCATTGATTCGGCCATATCATTTTTGACCAGATCCTTTACAAAAGAAAGAAAATGATCGGCCTGATCTACCTGTTGCAGCGATTGGATTGCCCTTTTACGGATCATCATCGATTTATCACTCAGAACCTGCTGCTGCAGGGAATTAGTAACATCAGCATTACCCGGATAGCGCCCAAGAGCCGTAGCGGCTGCAGCACGAACAGAGTCTGAGCTGTCGGACAGGGCATCCATGAAAATCTGAGAGGTGCCCGTAGCCCCGCTGGTAAGCTTACCGAGTGCCCGAATAAGAGCCGCACGAACCGCCGGTTCTTTGGCCTTATGCATATAATCGAGCAAAAACAATTGCAGATCCGGATCTTGCTGAACAGCCCCAAGACCCCGGATCGCCCGCAATTTTTGCCCTGTATCACCGGTCGTACGCAACTGATACATCCAGAAAGACATTGGTTTATGCTCCTGAACCGTTATGGACATGGAATCCGGTACCTGTATGTATGCATTTTTCAGTGAGGGAATGGCTTGCACACTAACCGTGTCGCCCACACCAGAAAATGTAACCTCTGTCAGCTTGTGATCGTTCGAACCATCCATGACTAAAGGCAATGTAATCAGTTCCATAGAATAGCCATGGATTGGCTGAACAATCAGCCGAAGCGTATCCGAAGAACCATTGTAATTATAATTTATCCGGTAGACAATAGGAGATGATTTGGTAATGCCCGGAGGAACGGGTAAATCGAACCATCTTCCCCGGTTTGCATACCATATACGGTCAAAATCCGACCAGTCGAATACCCCGTTTTTCGTGTTTAATAGTTCGGGCACCTGTTGATCGAACATTTGCCCCAAAATCGTATTCGTGGAATCATGAAAATAATTCAACCAGCGATTCCAATTGGAAATGCTGAAATCGGCGTACATCGATGGATTATGGGGTGGAGAGTCCTGCAGGCTTAATGTATCGGTCTTCCCCCGATCGAGCCTGGAGGCCATCCAGGCCTGCAGTACGATCTGAAGATCGGCATCGATAAACCGGCTGCTTCGGATTTTTACCCCTGCCCACTGGGCATCCACTATTCTTCGAAGCTGGGCACCAAGATCACCCTTGTTCATAAAGAGATATCCATACCCGGCTCCATATGTTTTCATCTCCCATCGATGATCGGATAACACGACAATATTCAGAGCATCATAAGGAAATGCCCCACCAATCAGCAGGGATGCCGCCTTTGCCTGCTGTTCCGCTGTTTTTATGAGACTATCCCTGTGACCTGCATCGATGAGTCCATGCTCACTGTAAATATTGACCTTAAAAGCACCTGCTGTCGACGCACTATGATCAAACTTTCCTATGGCAAGTCCCCAGTCCGTAACGGGTATTGCATGTCCGGTCGACCAGTGGCTGATTCTCAGACCATTCCTGACGGTATCTTTCGCTGTCATTTCCCCGTTGGTTACAACCTGAAGACTATCAGGTACCTTGAGGGTCACATCGAAACGAGTCGATACCCACGGATTATCGATGATTGGAAATAAATAGGCCCGTCTCTCCGGAAAAAGGGAGGTAAAGAGGGTTCCGTTTTTGTAGACCTGCCAGGCAAAACGAGGAGAAGCTTCATACACGATCTGCATCGTGGCCTCACTTTTCGCTTTGATCGGTTGTGGAAAGCTGATGATCAATGAATCATTTTGCAGCTCAAACTGGGCAGGTTTTTTATTTATCAGGATTTGTTGAACATCAATTCGATGTGCATCCAAAATCAGTTGACTGGCATCGTCCCAGTATGATTGCAGCGTATAAGTGGCTTTCCCGCGAATGACGCTGTCGGCAGGATTAACCTGTAACTGAAGCTGGATCTGTTTGAAATCAAATGGCCGCGTCGGATGAGCAGCATATTCGAGTTGTTGGCCAAAAAGAGAGTTGACCCCCAATAAAATAATCACCCCAACAGCAAGGAAAGCCGGCGGCAAAATACGTTTCTTTCGGTAGGCAAGCATGTAGCTAAAAATCAATTAGTTTTGTTTTGGTCTCTAAATAGGAATGGTTTAAGTTGCTCAACAAGCTTAGGGGTGCAGGAGATGGCTGAACCACCATCAATAATGGCTCGTCCCCGGACATCGGTAAATGAACCTCCGGCTTCGGTGACTACAGGCATTAACGCGGCAGCATCCCAAATGTTGAGAATGGGATCAAACATTATATCTGCCCTGCCTGCAGCAACGAGCATATGACCATAGGCATCACCCCAGCTCCGTGTCAGATAAACTTTTTGCATCAGTTCATCAAAATTCTCACCGAAACCATGCTGATTTATGTCCCGATAATCGGTGGTCAGCAGTGTTGCGTCTTCCAGTCTTTGTGTATCACTGACCCGGCACTTTACACTATTGAACCAGGCACCGTGTCCCATTCCGGCAACACATAACTCGTCGGTAGCTGGTGCGAATATCGCACCTACAACCGGTTCCGAGTCGTAAACCAAGGCAACCAGAGTGGTATATAAAGGCACTCCGTGTATGTAGGATAATGTTCCGTCAATTGGATCAATTATCCATTGGAATCTGCTATCGGAATTGTGTCGTCCGAACTCTTCGCCTAATATACCATGATCAGGATAATATTTAACAACCAGATCGCGGATAACCTGTTCGGCCTCCCGGTCGGCCCGGGTTACCGGGGTACGATCCGATTTAAAGTCGATATCGATATCCCTATGAAAATATTTAAGGGTGACTTCACCGCCTTTGTGGGCGAATTCGACGGCTCTGTCAATATATTCTTGAATTGAAATTTCCATCCTTATAAGTTTTCCGAAAGCTTACAAATTGTATTATTTTGGGCAGCTTTTGTGATATCTGCTGACCCCTATGAAAAAGAAAGCCCCGCTTACAGTTCGGGGGACTCGGGGAATCGATAATATTCCCATCGAAAATATCAAAAATATTCATTCTGAAGTCGACCAAATATAATGACCGATACCCAGATTTTTGACCTAATATCAAAAGACTTAGCAATTTCTTCACGACAAATCAGTGTAGTCTCAAAATTTTTGGATGAAGGAGCTACCATTCCATTCCTTGCTCGTTATCGGCGCGAGGCAACAGGAGATCTTGATGAAGAGAAGCTTCGGCAGGTTCGCGATGCCCTTGAATACCGCCGCACACTGGAAGATCGCCGTGAATCGATTCTAAAAACGATTACCGACCAGGACAAACTAACGCCTGAATTAAAAAAGGCAATCGATGATGCCGGGGATTTTAAAACGCTTGAAGATCTCTACCTTCCATATAAACCCAAACGCAAAACACGGGCGACCGTTGCGCGTGATAAGGGCCTTGAGCCGCTAGCTGCGTTGATGTGGGAACAGGAGACAAAGAAGGGCGATCCCAAAGAATATGCAACACCCTATGTCGATCCGGAGAAAGGAGTGAATAATGTTGATGAGGCGCTTCAGGGGGCCATGGACATCATCGCTGAGTGGGTCAATGAAAATATCGATGTCAGGGAACGACTGAGAAGCGATATCCGGAAGTATGGAGTCCTTGAATCGCGAAAAAGCAGCACGGTCAAAGAACGAACCGTTTTCGAAAGCTACTATGAGTTTCGCTGTCCTGTGAAATACATTAAACCTCACCAAACACTGGCACTAAACCGTGGCGAGCGCGAGGGCGTATTACTCGTGGATTTGCTGATTGACGAAGAAAAGACCCTTGGAAATATCGACGAATATGTGCTGAAGGATGACGATTCCATATTCCTGGATTATATCTATGATGCCATCGAAGACGCCTGGAAACGGCTGCTAAAACCATCGCTCGAACGCGAACTGCGTGCCGAGCTGACCGAAAAGGCCGATGAACATGCCATCGTCACTTTTGCCCGTAACCTGCGCAATCTCCTGATGCAACCCCCGCTCAGCTCCAAAACGGTTCTGGGTATCGACCCTGCATTCCGTACCGGCTGTAAAGTAGCGCTGGTTGATCCATATGGTAAGTATCTTGAAGGAACGACCATTTATCCTGTTCCGCCTCATAACCAGGTCGAGGCATCGGAAGCTGTCTTGGAACAGCTTGTGGAAAAATATAAGGTCGATCTTATCGCCATCGGCAATGGGACAGCCAGCCGCGAGACGGAGCAGTTTGTCGCGGATTTTCTGAGGAAATACGGTGAAAAACACCCGGATCATAAGATCAGCTATCTCATCGTAAACGAAGCCGGTGCTTCGGTTTATTCGGCCTCGGATCTGGCACGCAGGGAGTTTCCGGAACTTGATGCGGCACAGCGGGGAAATATCTCCATCGCCCGGCGTGTCCAGGATCCACTGGCTGAACTGGTGAAGATCGATCCCAAATCTATTGGCGTCGGCCTGTACCAGCATGATGTCAACCAGATCCGGCTGATGCAGAGCCTGAATGATGTGGTGGAAAGCTGCGTAAATACCGTTGGAATCAACCTGAATTCTGCCAGCTCGGCGCTGCTGAACCATGTATCGGGACTCACCCAGTCGGTTGCCGACAACATCGTAAAATGGCGGGAAGAAAAGGGCCCGTTCGTTTCACGACATCAGCTTATGGACGTACAGGGTATGGGGCCTTTCCGGTTCGAGCAGGCTGCCGGATTCCTTCGCATTACAGAGGCTGAAAACCCACTCGACAACACAGCAATACACCCGGAAAGTTACGATGTGACCCAAAAATTATGCAAAAGGCTGGATATCGATCTGGATAAACTCGGCGAGACGGCACCGGCTCTCCCTCTAAAATTCCGGGATTTGGATAAGCAGAAAACGGTTGAAGAGCTTGGGATTGGCCTGCCTACTCTGGAGCTCATCATAGAAAACCTGTCAAAACCGGGGCGTGATCCGCGCGAGTCGCTGCCGCAACCGCTGCTGCGCCAGGATATCTTA
Source organism: Balneolales bacterium (assembly GCA_035266485.1). Taxonomy (GTDB): domain Bacteria; phylum Bacteroidota; class Rhodothermia; order Balneolales; family DATFMH01; genus DATFNI01. The sequence continues at coordinate 2,218 of DATFNI010000381.1, read as the reverse complement.
AAGATTGACGATCTGGCTCCCGGACAGATTCTCGAGGGAACGGTTCGGAACGTTGTCGATTTCGGTGCTTTCGTGGATATCGGCGTCAAGGAAGATGGTCTGCTCCACATCTCCAAAATGGGCCGGGAAGGCCATCGTGTGGAAAACCCGCATGAGGTTGTCGCTGTCGGAGACATCATCCAGGTTCAGATCGAATCCATCGATAAAGAGCGCGGACGTATTGGGTTTGCTTTGGTTTGATTGATAGCCACGGATTTTCGCGGATTGTAATGTGTTAGAGGTACTTAGCGATGTACCCCTACCCTACAACCTCTTAATTTATCCGGATATCCCCTCTCTGGAGCTCAATCATCATGTTTCCCTGATCTTTATTGCCGCCGGACACTTCCATCTGATCTCCATTTCGGCGGATCTGCATGTTTTGTCGGCCTGTCCAGTTTATATTACCCCTGTGAGTTACCAAATGGTAATAACCATTGAAGGATTCGAGCATATGAATGGTTACATCCCCACTGCGGCGTTTTATTGATATCGAATCCATCCGGCTGCTTATTCCAAGGGTAATGTGTCCTGAACCTTCTTCGGCTTTGAAGTTTCGGCCCTGATACTCATTCAGATCTATAGAGGTATCTCCACCTTTAAGCGTGATATTTTTCATGATTTTATATCCGGAGACATGGCTATCATCCAAATCGAGAGAAGCCTCATCATGGATATAATTCAACGTTACACCCAGATTTGAACCGCTCATTTTCACCGGACCGTGGATTTCGTCCAGCTTCACCGTTGCATCACTATTTTTAATGAACACTCCATCTGCTCCATTTACGTGATCAATGGATAACCGGGTGTCTGATCCATCAAAATGCAATCCCTGTATGTCGCTGGCATCTAGTTGATTATCCTGACCGGTCAGTTTTGCAAGTCCATGTATTTCATCTAATTCAAATCGTGAGTTACTGCCATTGATCATCACATTGCCGCGAATGTTTCTCAGATTTCCGGAGCCATCATTTACAGTCAGGGTTACCGAGTCGCGCACATCTTCCAGATCGACCCGTGAATTGTCACTTTTGACAGACACTGCCCCGTTAAGGCTGCGTAAATTAACTTGTCCATCGTGATTATTAATGGTCACTGTTCCACCTATTCCGTTGCCGGTAATGCGCTGATCATCGCCTTCGACTTTCAGATCGGTACCCAGTGAATCTATTTCAAAATGATTATCAGAACCAGCAGCGTTTACGGAACCTGACAGCCGGTGAATAGCCAGGTAGCTATCCGTAGTATTGATATCCAGATCCAGGTTTTTGGGCAGGGTGATTTGGAAGTCATTTCGATCTCTGTCACGATAGTTATTCCTGTTCCAGTCGCCATTTAACAGATGATCGATCCATGTTTCCCGTTCTTCCCTGCTTGTCTTCTGTTTTTGTTTCGTGGTTTCAAAGAAGGTAAGGACCAGTGCCCCATCTCGCCTGGATACCGAATAGGCGACGCGCATTACCTTGTCTGAGAGCCGGTCGACCTTCAGGCTATCGTCGTCGGAACCGACAAGAGTAACATGTACCGGACGGTCGCTTTTAACCCGAACCATTTTGATCTCCGACACGTCGTAAGCATTATGCGTGGTGTTTCCATTCACCGTTTCCTGTGCAAATACTGGACCTGCAACCGACGCGAGCCACAATGAAATCACGCATATCGATTTAACGGAGTTGTTCATTCGCTTCATTATAACTTATTTCAGATTCAGGTTGATTATCGGAAGGAGTCGTGCCCAGATCGGGTTATTACGGGCATAATTCAGGATACCGATCTGGACGCCGTGCAAAACGCGCGCATAATTATATAATCCGATTACCAGACCGTTTTGGTACCCTCTTACAGTGGAAACGGCCCCTGTTGCTACACCCTCAAGGTCGTCCGTTCTGAAGTAAACACCGGTTATGTGGATACCGTGTGTCTCGTGAGCCAAAGTAAGCAGACCTGCCAAAGATACATTGTGCAGATTTTCGGCACCGATCCCCCCAGCGGCGATGTTCACTCCTTTAAGATCCGTTCCGCCTATTCCAACACCGGCTACAGAAAATCCCGAAAGTTCATCCCCGGCACCAATGCCAATTCCGGCGATATTTAGTCCCTGAATATCATCTCCACCCATACCAACGCCAACAACAGACAAACCTCTTATCGAACCTCCTGACCCGAGACCTACACC
>DATFNI010000380.1:0-7757 GCA_035266485.1 Balneolales bacterium | reverse complement strand
GTATCCTGGACCGGGATGGATGGAATGAAGTCGACAAACTGGCAAAAGACGTGGATGTGGCCATTGTCTCGGTTCCCATTCATGTCACTCACCAGGTCATTCTCGATCTGGCCCCCCATCTGAATCCGAATACTATCCTGTCCGATTTCACATCCAACAAAAACGGTCTGTTGGAATTAATGATGGATGTGCATCCCGGCCCGGTAGTCAGCCTCCACCCGATGCATGGCCCGGATGTTCCCAATCTGTCCAAACAGCTGCTCCTCGTTTGTCGCGGTCGCGATGACGAACAGATGGATTGGCTTCTTAAGCAATTTTCACTTTGGGGAATGCGGGTCAAAGAAGTCGATCCGCAAAAACACGATCATGCGATGCACATGATTCAGGGTCTTCGTCACTTTGTGGCCCTGTTACACGGATCATTCATGAGGTACTACGACCTTCGTCCGGAAGACATAATCGATTTCTCCAGCCCAATCTACCGTGCGGAACTGATGATGACGGGACGTATTTTTGCCCAAGACCCGAGCCTGTATGCAGATATCGTCTTATCCAATGAGGAACGCCGCGAATTGCTGCTCAACTTTTTCAAACATCATCAAAGACTCTCTGAACTGGTAGAGAAAGATGATAAAGAATCCTTTGTCAAGGAATTTGAAGCTGTGCACGAATTCTTCGGAGATTTTGCCGACCAGGCACTGAAAGAAAGCAGCTATTTGATCAACCGGCTGTCGGACCGATTTGCGTGATACAGCCTTAGACATGGAAAATATATTTAAGACTTTTAATTCTCTTTTTTATTAAGCACGAGGAAGGTACGCTCACCTGTATATTGTCTTTCATCTTGATGAGAACTTAAAGTTCCGGATAAATTTTGTGGTTATCACAATTTTTATTGAAAATCATCTATTTAACGCGATAATATCCAGCACCCGGCTTTTTTGATGGGCCGCTTTCAGAAGCCTGTTTAAAACTATTTTTGCAAACATTATTGACAAAAAGAATTTGTAGGTTTATTTTAGGATAAAAGAGTCTTAATTATTTTAATAATTACCCCAATGAACACACGCCCAATTTATTCAGATCGAACGGTAGGAGAACTGGTAACGGAAGATTTTCGCAAGGCAGGGGTCTTGCGTGAATTTGGAATCGACTTCTGTTGTGGAGGCAAGAAGTCGTTGAATGAAGCCTGCACCAAAAACAACCTCGATAGTGAGATTGTGATCAAAGCGCTGGAAGAACTGGATAACAAGCCGGACGTGTCGAACGAGAACTTTAGCGACTGGGAACCGGATGAACTTGTGGACTATATCGTAGGCACTCATCATGCCTACGTTCGAAACAAGATACCGGAAATAAGCGCCTACTCCCGGAAAGTTGCAAGGGTTCATGGCCAACACCATGCCGAGACCATAAAGATCTCTTTTATTTTCGATCTGCTGTCAACCGAGTTGAATGCACATATCAACAAGGAAGAAAACATTTTGTTCCCTTACATCAAGTATTTGGCGAAAACCCAACAGGATGGCATAACCCCTGAAAAACCATTCTTCGGTTCAGTCCAAAACCCTGTCAGTATGATGGAGGCGGATCATGATGAGGCCGGAAAGGAGATGGCTAAGATCGAATCTCTGAGCAACGGCTACACCCCGCCGGAAGATGCGTGTCCAACCTTCCGGATTCTCTACAAAAACCTGAAAACTTTTCAGGATGATTTGCACAAACATATCCACCTGGAAAACAATATCCTGTTTCCAATGGCATTGGAACTGGAAAAATCAAGTTGATTCATTTTCCGACATTCCCTGGTTGTGCATAGCAACCATTATTCCCTAAATCAACAACCTGTCAGCTCGTGAAAGACTGACAGGTTTTTTTATGCTATCAGATTGAATTATTAAGCACGGTTTCGCCTCCAGATGGACGCATTTAATATCATGGCAAAACTAACCCACAGCAAATATGGAACCATCAACCATGCAGCTACCAGGCTGTAAGTAGAGAAGGCCAGGATAGTCCAAAAGACAAACAGCCACAGCAACATAATCTCGACCAGTGCCCAACCAAGACGATGCCATCCGAAAAAGATCCATGACCACCCGGCATTAATCACCAGTTGGATCAGATAGATGACAAGAGCTTTTTGGGCCTCGTAAAATCCATGTTGTTTCCATACAACCCATGCCGCAATCGCCATCATCGCGTAAAGAGCCGTCCACACCGGACCAAACAACCAGGTTGGCGGATTCCATTCCGGTTTCCGTAGTTCATTGTACCAGTCAGATGAAGCAATTCCGGGTGATACAACGGCACCAGCATAAGCTGCCGCGAAAGCTAAAAGCAATGATACAATCAAACCCAAAATGGAGTACAGCATAAAGTCACGTTTGTCTTACTGTTTGAACGCCATTCAAACGTTCATAATGGTTCATCCATTCCCGGGGTTTCGACATGTGTACTATGCTATGACAGCACAGTTTAAACCAAGCCAACTAATAACTCGGTGAGGTCATGCGCTACTGCGCCGTAAAGCCTCAAATATCTTTTTAAGATACCAACCCTGATATGCAAAACATTCAAATATGATACTCAGGCAGGACTATTCGTGCCGGCTGATGCTCTCTGACTCAGTTCGCGATCAAGCATGAACAATCCCGTCCCGTTATCACCAATGAGTTTCAATTGGTTCAGGATATCGCGTGCATTGTTCTCTTCTTCTACCTGCTCGTCAATGAACCACTGAAGCAGATTTTGCAGCGGATAATCATTCTCTTTTGATGCCAACTGATAGAGTTCATTAATCAGTTTTGTGACTTTTTTCTCATGTTCTAAAACAGCCTTGAATGCCTCCTGTGTTGTACCAAACTCAGCCTCAGGCTGCGGGAGCTCTTTGAGTGTAACATTCACATCTCGACCGATCAGCATATCATAGAATTTGAGGCCATGCTGCAGCTCCTCCTGCCACTGGATACGCATCCAACTGGCAAAGCCATTGAGGTTTTGCTCAGCAAAGTACGCCGACATTGCCAGGTACAAATAAGCCGATGAAAACTCCGCCTGTATTTGATTGTTTACAGCTTCAACAACACTTTTTTTCATAGATTTTCCTCCCAAAACTTTAAGCAATTAACATTAGCGCGAGCAAGACCGTTTCGATCGATCAGAACAACCCTTCCTCAGCTGGAAGTCTGAGCGTAAACATAGCCCCTTTCCCTTTGTCGCTGCTCACGAATACGGAACCATCGAATAACCGGCTCAGGTAATAGCAGGTAAATAAACCGATTCCCGTTGATGGCTCACCTTCTGTTCCGGATTCGCTGGCTTTATAAAAGGGTTCAAAGATTGATTTCTGCTTCTCCTTTTCAATGCCCATCCCATTGTCACGGACATGGATCAATGCAGTGTCTTCTTCATAATCCAGGCTGATTTCGATCTTTCCGCCTCTTGGAGTATATTTCAATGCATTGCTGATCAAATTAAATAAAATCCTCTTGGCTTTCGGGATATCCACTTCCGCATACAACGGGCTGCCATGGCGGCGAAACAGCAACTCTTGTTCTTTGGCATGAGCCGCTCCCTGCATCAATTCATACACTTCTTCGGCGACCCAATTCAAATCAACTTTGATCAGGTTCAACTCAATCTTGTTGAGATCGATCAGGACAATATCATTTAGCTGATTGACCAGATCTGCCATGTTATTCACTCCCATCTGCACCATGGCGTGATACTGCCGCAAGTCGGAATTCCCCGATTGTAAAAGTTCCTTATCCATCATGTCGAGATAACCAAGCACGGCTGTCAACGGGCTTCGCAGATCGTGGGTTGTGATGCTCAACACATTATTCTTGAAAGCGATGACCTCTTCGAGACGCTTCTGCTTCTGGCTGATTTTTTCATTCTGTATCTGCAGTTTGGCATTCATATCTGCCATTTCCAGATCCTTGCCAACCATGCTGGCAAAGGTATGAATGAGACTTATCGCTTTATCATCCAGCGCTGACTGATTGACGAGCACTGCCAGATACCCAACATGCGAATCCCGGTGCCGGTAAGGGACGCAATAATGATCACCCACATAAATCGGTTCACCCGAAAGAATCAGGTCTTCCTCTTCGTTGGAAAGTGTGATAGGCTGACGGTTATCGCTGGAACTGGCGATTGTGACATCTTCTTCAAGCGATAAAACCAGCAATACCTGGTCTGATTTCAGAGCTTCGGCCAGCGTGGTCACCAGTTTTTCAAGATTCATCAGCGGCGCAGCATCCCGTAACTGCACCGATTTTACTGCAGCCAGCCTTTTTTTATCATTGCGTATCGCCGTTTCCCCTTCTTTGCCAAGCATATGGTATGATACGTATTTAGCGCCGATTCCGCGAATATTTTAGCATATTGAGGTTCCTGTGCTCGTTCATAAAGACAAGGAACCGTTCTTTTCGACCGATCATCTGTTTCCAGCGTAAACGAAGCGAGGGCTCTTCTTTTAAGAATGAAAGAACATTACGGGCCTGATTAATATTACCATGAACCGCCAAATAATCTATGAGATCCATATATGTTTCAAAATAATATTTCTGAAACGGATACCCGACGACACCAGAACCAAGTTTCAATACTGCTTTGGTTTCCTCTTTTGTGATCATATAACTCAATGCAAAAAGTCTATTGGCCGGTGCCAGTAGCTCAAAATCAGAACTGTCGGTAACCGCGTAACTGCCATTGAGAATCTTCAGATAATCCACCCAGTTTCTCCTTGAATGTTTTCGGAACAGGATGCGACCAAGAAGCCTGGTTCCGGTACTCATCACAAGCGCAGAATCGAGGTCACGATCCGCCCTGACACTGTCATTCGCCATCATATAACTGTCAGCCATTCTTATCGCAACGAGTGGGTCTGTTAACTTTGGAGGGATATACGATTTAAGCACGGTGTCCGGATGACCGGTAATCAGTTGCAACGTGGACCATGGGATCCAGAATGAGGGCTTCCAGGGTAGCTTACTTAATGCGGTATTAAGCGTTTGAACGGCCTTGGTGGTATCATAGAGAGCCATTGAGTGGTCATAAGAATCGTAATAATAATAAGCTCTTGTCAGCTTATGAGGACACTTTTTTTCAAAGATGGAAGGAATGGAGAACAAATGGGCGGAGACCGCCATATCCGTTGAGTCAACAGGAATCTTTTCCAGCGCTGCATGCCAGCCTGCAACCAGGGAATCCACACTGACCGGATACCCATCAGCAAGATCTGAGCTTCTGTATGCTTTCTTGAAATCCGATACCGGCCACTTGTCCAGCAGATAATGCACAAAGGAGCCTGCCGTTATATAGCTCACATTCGCCCGCCCTTCATAAAAGCCCGAAAAGGACAACGCGTTTTCAATGTCCCGTGCACTGGGCCAGGGTTTTGAAGCCGCTACAATCTGATCGATGGTTGCATATTCGGATTCGTCAGGTGCTAATGATACTGCTAGCCCTTCTGTAAGACCGATACTCCAGCTGGCATTCAGTATAGGTCCACCGAATTGTTTTGCAAGCACATGCACCAACTCATGCCGCAGTACCTGATCGATGGCAGACTTCGCTATGTGTACCTGGTTGACCGGATTCCAGACAGGCACATAACTCGTGTACTTCGCTCCGACGAGTTCCTTTTTCTGCCATACGTCGCCATAAAAAAAACATTCAACCCTGTTTCTGCCGGTCGGCGGCTGAATTTTCAGATCATGACATATTTCACTTACATCGAACTCCGCCTTATCCAGGTACTTATGAATGTCATACGTCGAATATCGGCTTGGATCATAATAAATGACCACATTCTGCCCTTCGACGCGGCCGCTGAGCACCTGCTTGAGATACCAGCGCGGCGTGATAATGTGAACGAAAGGCATCTGAGCGTAGCTTAATCCCAGGCTGACAGTCAGGACTAAAACTCCCCACTTTGCAAATCGCTGATGCCAGAATGAGGGCAGCAGCCAGAGCAATGCAGCCCAACAGAAAGTCACAAACCGGAAAAACAGATCCTGTGTTGTAAATCGTACGGCCGAATCATATAGCGGTCCGGGCCAGCCACCCCAGACATGATTAAAGAAATAAACCTGCGGCAGGGTAAAGAGTTCTACCAGAAACTCCCCAAGTCCAATCAAGAGCAAAACCAGAACCGTCCATAAGACAGCATGCCGGAAGCCATTGATGCGAAACAGCCGGCCAATGCTATATCCGAAAAAGACGCTCATGGACGGGAAAAAAACCCAGAACCCTATTCCGTCGGCACTGAGACATCCAGATAACGCGCATTTTATCGCAAGCGGAATCGCTATAGTATAAACCTGCGTCTGAACCCGAAGCATATGGGTGAGATCGCCGGGCGATTCTTTCTTTCTGGCAGCCAGAACTCCTGCAAAGAAAGCGCCGAACAATGAAGACAATACGGCTGACTCCACATGAAGATCACCGATGAGCGGAATCCACATGAGGATGAGTCCGGCAAGGAAAAAGGGGCCGTAGAGTTTAAAAAGTTCTTTCCGGTTACGCATAGATACTGCCGCTGTTATTGCGACAAAATATAACCCGAAATCAGGTCATTTGCGGAGCAGGTTATAAAGAACGAACCAGATATTTTCCTTTCTTTCCTTCAACCGCCTGGAAAAGTAAGGAAACCACATCGTCCCATAGGGAACATATATGCGAACATTGTACCCGTTCTTGACCAGTTCCTCACATGTTGTCTGACGCAATCCGTACAGCATTTGGAACTCGTAGCGGGCCTGCCCGATATGGTTCTGCTGCGCATATTCTTTTGTCCAGTTGACCAGCTCGTCATCATGAGTGGCAATGCGCGGATACGGTGTTTTTTCCAACAAAACAGCAGTGTATTCCTTGAAAGCATCACGAATAGCCGGCATATTTTGCAGGGCGATACGTTCCGATTCTTTGTAAGCGCCTTTCACCATGCGGACGTCTGCCCCCACGTCTGCCAACTCAGCCACGTCATCTCTCGTGCGATGCAGGTACGCCTGGAGGACGATCCCCACGTGCTTGCCGAACTCTGCAAACGCCTCCTTATATATGTCTATCGTACGGGCAACATAATCGGACCCCTCCATATCGATTCTGACGAACTGATTCTTGTGCCTTGCGGCTTCCAGCAACTTAAAGAGGTTATCACGTGTATACTCCGAATCGATATCGAGCCCCATCATGGTAAGCTTAACAGAGATACTCGCATCGAGACCCAGATCGTGAATCTTTCCCAATAAGTCTATGTAATCATTCAACGTCTGATCAGCGGTTTTTCGGTCGTGAACATTTTCACCGAGCAAGTCCAGAGTCACTTTTATGTTAAGATTATTGAGGCCGGTGACTTTTGGAACCGCTTCTTTAAAATTCTCCCCGGCAACGAAGCGCCGGGCAAAAGCAAAGGGTAGTTTCATTTCAATCATACTTTCGAAATCTAAAATTTTAGGTGATAAAAATAGCGAATTGTCAAATGATTTCCTTTTTCACAACTACATGATATTTACGCATTTTTTGCTTGTAACATTTACCAGTAAAACACGTATCCGCTCAATGGATTACGTCTGAACTTTTAAAAATTTTGACATTTCAGGTTTTCTGAATACGAACGTGACATATCCTGGTTTTGTTCACTATCGACCGGCAAAACTTAATATTGAAGAAACAGGCCCCATCTTGACTGGTATGAACTATTGTTATTATATTATGACCCTTTGTTCATCCTTATAACCAATGGG
>DATFNI010000379.1:0-4773 GCA_035266485.1 Balneolales bacterium | reverse complement strand
ATAAGGACCTGCCCACCTGCCACCAGTTCCCGTCCCGACCTTCGGGATGAATTCCACCAGGTGCCAAACGCTCGTACCTCACGAAGATTCCCGATCAGGGTCGGGAATGACAGACAAAAGGGGTGTTGAATGAATCCTTTTTGTCATCGTTTTTGTCCCTATTCCTCATTTTTTATATCGAACTGAAGTTAAATTATTTCGATTTCTTTCATTAACCCCGGCTTGTCAATCCCCCCACCCCCTTTTCTAAGGGGGAAATTGGTTGTTAAATCTTGGCGAAATGCCGTTAATCTAACGTGAATTCTTGATAAGAATCGATGGCAAAAAGAATAGAAGGCTTTGCAAAAGAACGGTTTTGCAAAGCCTTCTAGAACACGGGCAACACCGATGACGCGGATTCTCGCGGACGAAAATGTAAAATATAAAGGGTAAGAAGAGACTCAGCCCTTACTCCAACTGTCGATCAGCGCCTAAAACTCATCGGGTTTCTTCATGCTTTTCAGGCCCTTCATTTTTATCAGTTCCCCGTAGTTGATCAGCTTGATGTCATTCTCCTTAATAGCATCCTGAAAACGGTAGGAAAGCAACGCATTAAGAACGGCCTGCCGGTTCTCAGCCATATTCGACAGTCCGCCTTCATCATTCATATCGATCATGGAGTGCAGTTCGGGATTGTCCAATCCAACATGAGCAACAATGACATTAAAGCCGGGTTTCAGTTCCTTAACAGTGGTCACAAGGCTATCCAGTTTGTGATCTACCGCCGCTCTGTACTGACTGGAATGATACATTTCACCGAAATACTGGGCGAGGCCCAGATGGTATTGATGAGCCAGTTTTTCGACTATCGCCATCACTTCCGGTTTCTCTGTGACGGTGCCCATATGGTAATCCAGGTAGTCGATTTTTAAACCGGAGTGGATAGCCCGTTCAATTTGTGCACGCAACTCCGTTTCAATCTCGCTCATCTTCGGGTGATTATTCCACAGCTCTTCCGCTGAATGAAAAAAATAGCCGTCGGCATCGACCAAAGACGGGACTGTGCCGGCTCCGGCGACGGGACCCCATCGGTAATTTTTCCATTCAGAATTGAGTGTCAAATGAACGCCGACGGATACCTGGGGATGATTTTTGAGTACTTCGACCGCTTCCCGGTACCAGGGACACACAAACATGATCGATGTCGACAACGGGATGCCCGTCTTCACAAGCTTCTCAATCCCCATATTCACGGAATGTGACATCCCGATATCGTCAGTTCTTACGATCAGATAGGTGGACTCCGGGCTAAGACCAGTCATTGTTGTGGGCTTCTCGTTTGCCATTGGATGCTCACTATACTTCTGTCCGGCCAGGTTTGTGCTCAAGATAATAGCAACCGTGATCAGACCGATCGCAGGCATGCTCATGTAATACAACTTCATAGCTACTCCTCCATATTAGTTTGCAGCTTACTGTTTATGTACTGAAAGCAGATAGCATCTGCTAAAAAGATCACATATTTTCTGTCAATTTAGTAATTCCCGGCAAGACGGCGATAATCATCCCCTCACTTGGTTCGGAAGCCTTATTCAGGTACTTGAGATCCTCATTTTTCTGATCCACATCCGCTTGATCGCCGTTTTGGATATTCCGGATTGCCTCCAGGCCGATCGCCGCCGCCTTTGAGAAACGTTCACTTATCTCTTTGAGATCATCCAGCTTTGGATATGTAGCGATATAAGGCTGCAGCTCATCATGATTCTTTATCCACAGATTCAGCATGGAGATAATCTGCCCGGCATGTTTCCTGTGGGTGGAATCCTGAAGAAACTCGTCAACCCACTGATTAAAATGGTGGGCCGGGAAACTTTCCGGCAGCGATGCATCGACGGGACGATCCATCGGGGTCTCCGTTGTCAAATGCTTATAGATCCCCATCCGGTTGAGATACTTCTGCTCCTCCAGTTCATCCATCAATACCCTGACCGGCCGGACCTCTTTCCCATCCGTCAACTGTTTCATCATCCGGACATACTCCACATGATCTTGCACGCCATAGTTATCCAGGTAATCATCGATGAAATACAGGCGCCGGTACATGTCGTCAATGTTATTTGTCAGTTCTGCAGGCGACCACAATTTTTCTGCAATTGCCGCTGTGCGGGGCCAGATCCGCGTGTCCACATTTTGATCTGTTATTAACTCAGCCCACATGCATGCCTCGCCGCCCAGTATCCTTTTCTTCTCAGCTTTCGTCAGGGGTTTCATTTGTTCAATTTCCGGCGGTTTTGATCCATTTATCTTACTGCTGCCGGTCAAAATGCCATGTACTGAAATATTGATAATACCGAGCTTTCCTGTTCCATTCAGAGAATCGCCATTCATCCTGGTATCGAAGGAAACATCGCCATAATCGGTACCCAGATTGAACGTTAGTTTATTCCCGGTCAGCGTCGCCTTATCAAAGGCATTATACTTGCCCATCATATTAAAAAACCCGCGCAGGCTGTCCTTCCCGCCATAAAGGGTCATCTGTGAAGTAAACCGGCTGTTCATTGCTTCCATGGAAAGGTCCCATGTTTTCCAATGGGCCGTATCCGGTTTGATGTTTACGGCTCCGGGCATAATCAGCGGATCAACCTTGTAATGACGGGATGCAGGCAATTTGTGATCGAGATAATATCCTGCCGATAAGACCCCGGATGCACCTTGCCGGACAGCCTCAAACAGCGATTTCTGGCTTCTCCATGATTGTATGACGATGCTGTCTCCAAGATCAGGATTCAGAATTTCATCCCAGCCGATCATCTTTTTCCCGTACCTGGCCAGGATACCTTCCAAACGTTTGTTAAAATATGCCTGCAACGCATGGGCATCAGCTATGCCATGCGCCTTCATGAACGCCTGGATCTGCTCATTCTCATTCCACTCCGTCGGGTCTACCTCGTCGCCGCCAATATGAATGTACCGATCTGGAAACAGAGCCGACATCTCTTTAAAGAACTTATCCAGAAAGATATAAGTCGATTCCTTCGTAGGATTCATCACCGGTTCAAGCACTCCAAAATCGATATCCGGTTTGTAGGGTCCGGGAGCGCTGGCAAGCTGCGGATATCCGGCCAGCCAACTGGTGGAATGCCCAGGAAGATCAAACTCGGGGATAACCCGTATGCCCCGGTCAGCAGCATAATTTACAACCCCCCTCACCTGCTCCTGGGTGTAATAATGGCCTCCCGAACCCAACTCCTGCAGTTTCGGGAATGTCTTGCTTTCAACCCGGAACGCCTGGTAGTCGCTCAGATGCCAGTGAAAAACATTCATCTTAAGAGCGGACATCGCGTCCAGGTTACGCAACACAACCGATACCGGCATCCAGTGACGGCAGACGTCCAGCATGAGTCCGCGCCAGGCAAAACGCGGCTGATCGTGTATGACGGCCTGCGGCAAACGTACGCGGCTGCCCGTGGTATCCACTAACTGTAAAATCGTTTCGAGTCCGTGAAGGACGCCATACGGGGAGGCTGCCCGAAGTTGTATCTTGCTGCTGTTTACGATCAGCGTATACGACTCATCTTCGTGCACCCTGGGATACTTGTCGGCCCCGGCCCGGCAATCGATCTTCAAAACCGGGTTCGCATCGCTGAATGTGCGTCCGGTTATCAGGCGAAGCCTGTTCAAAAAACGACTGGCAGCACGTTGCAACCGAGCCTCCTTGTAATGTATAAATTCATAACCGAAGTCCGGACCAATCGTCATATAACCGCCTTCTAACTTGAGGTGTGCCGGCAAGGGCATCATATGAATGGAGGCGCGATCACTCGCACTGATGGCGGGCGGGTGATATAGGAACACACGGTAGTAGAGATATCCCCCGCCGATGAGCGCGAAACAAACAATAACCAGACCAATCAGTATCTTCCTAATCATAGATCATCATTATTTGAAGCCTATCCACGATTTACATGCTGCTACACAGTTCACACTTTGAATTCACACCTGATTCGCTGACAAAACGAACCAATCTGCCTACTTCACGGGAATACTTCGTTTGTTCCCCATGAAATCATACACGTCCACGGATGTTACATGCCGGGATAATCTCATAAATCTTCCGGAAGCCGATAAGAAGGACGATCCGTAATAAAACTCCTGCTTCCTGGTTTTTCCATTGTCCAGATGCAGAATAGCATATGCATCATTGGGATGCAATGGTACAATAGCCCCTTTTTCCCTGTCCCGGAATATTTTCAGCGGCCCTTGATTCTGACTCGCAACCATCAGTTCGCTGCCATCGGCTCCGGCTACTTTAACCATCGCTTTTCCATCACCCGGGATATAGATTCCGCTATGCTTCAGACTCACAGGTTTAAAATCACCCTTCCCGTCGCCTTCCAGCAACAGTCCGTTGAAGGCGTCGTAATTGCCAATCTGAGGCTCGATGCCCGACTCATTGCCGTTTAGAAGCACATCCAGGTTGCCATCGTTGTTAAAATCACCGGTTGTCATCCCGAAGACAGGAGCAAACTGGGCCTGAACAGGCAACGGCTTCATGGTAAATTTTCCATTGCCCATATTTTCGATGTAACAGGATTGCAGGTTATCGGCATGGTAAATCAGGGCACCTTTCAACTCGTCTTGTGTAAATAAATCGTGAATAGTAGCTTTGCCAAAAGAGCTGTAGCTGGGATATTTCTTCCCAATCATCAGCAGTTCCCTGAATAAATCATCCCGGCCCTGGGATGGATATTCCTTGTAGACACCGGTTGAATCCGGTAAATAGACTGTAGGTAT
>DATFNI010000378.1:0-5038 GCA_035266485.1 Balneolales bacterium | reverse complement strand
TGGTCATATCTATTGGTTATTGTTATCTATTTCCTATCCGTTATTTTACATGAAGTTGGACATATTTCTGCTTGCAGAAAATTTCAATCGAGGCACGGAGGTATAGGTATAGGTTTTTATCTGGTTTTTCCCGTTTCCTGGGCCGATGTGACCGGGTTATGGATGCTGCCCCGTAAAGAACGGCTGATTACAAACCTTGCCGGAATACATATCCAGTTTTTTATGAATTTCTTTATTATAGCGGCCTATTTTATTACAGGGAAACCATTTTTGCTTCTTGCTGCCGACCTCATCGTATTTTCATCATTGTTTCAACTTTGGCCCTTTATGAGATATGACGGATATTGGATTTTAAGTGATGCACTTGAGACTCCAAATCTGATGAGTGTCTCGGCCAATCAGATCAGACATTTATTCCTCGAATGGTTCGGAATTAAGGAAAAAAGAGGGAAAAGCCAAAAAGACTGGTATCTTATTATATATGCATTTTCTAATACGCTTTTAACGATTTTATATATACTTTTCATTGTGATAAAACACGGTGAAATTGTCGTTCACTACCCAGCTGTAACGTGGAAGTTGATTACAGGTTTGATAAATGGACATCTTGCAGGTTCCGGGCTGATAGTGAATTATCTGATGGTGACTCTGTTCTACTATATCCTGATAAAAAAATCGTACGAATGGATTAACAAGTATATCGGGGCCAGAGGCTTTCAGTTATTTCATCTAGATTCAACTAAAGTTTGATCCAAAGGGGGGAATAAACAATGGACAAATACGAAAAACTTGCAGAAGCTTTTGAAATGGAAGAGCTTGAAGAACGTATTGAATTTCATTCATGTGAAGTTCAAACGTTTATAACCAAATTCAAAGCCTTCTGTAATAAAGCCGAAGGATACGTATCCGGTAATAACGGATGCGCTAGCTGACCAGCACCAAACTGATCTTTTTTTGGGGTTGGGTATATTTTAAAGACAAGCCATTTGTCATATTGATAAGATGGCTTGTCTTTTATTGTCCCATTGCATATCGTTAGAAATTTAACTTTAGCATCAAGATAATGAGGCTGCAGACTATATTATCCAAGGTATTCTCCCTTATTATGGGAGTAATTTTTATTGTGTCTGGATTCAGCAAGCTGCTTAATGTCCAAAATTTTATCGGTTATATCACAAGTGTCCGTATTTTTGATAAGTTTTTCTTTGTAGGATTCTTAATTCCACCTTTTGAGATCGCCCTGGGCATCTTTTTCCTTCTGTTTCTTCACTCGCGTAAAACAGCGTTGGCCTCTGTCATCAGTCTGTTGGTTTTCACATTTGTTTATTTGTTTGCCTATTTCACAAGTGGGCTGACTGATTGTGGTTGCTTTGGCGGCCTTGCGTTATCAAAAATGCCACCGGCTTTGATTGTGGTCCGGAATGCGGTTTTTCTGTTTTTATCCGGATATGTGTTTTTTAAACCGGTGCCTAAACCCAAGCTTCAAAACAAGCGCTGGCCCTACTACTCTGTTGGGGCAATGCTGACTATCACGCTGGTCCTTTCAGGTATTTCCTCAATTAAACCTTTTGTTCACCAGAGCAATAATTTTGTGGGGAAAAAAGTTTCAGAGACTCCTTTTGGCTCATATGTCCATACCAGTCCGGACTCGACATATATCATTTACGCTTACCACACTACCTGTCCATATTGTTTAAACTCTATTGAAAATGTGAAAGCCTATGCCCGGACTCATACCGTTGACAGGGTTATAGGAATCACGATTGGATCTAAAAAGGAATTTGACAACTTTGAGGAAGTAGCCGTTCCAAATTTTTCAAGCATTATAATTTCAAAAGGGGATTTCGAAAAATTTGCTCCTTCCGTACCGAGGGTTTTCATTGTGCGAAAAAATATCATTACTGATGTTTTATACTTCCCGGTTACCGGACCGTATGTTTATTGGCGTTCACATCCGGATATGAGGCCGGCCGGTATGCCGAAGTCGTATTAAAATGCGTGGTATTTCTGTGATTATCATCAATAGATCTTAATTCACAGAGAGTATTTTCTATAGATACCGGTTACTGATAATTGTTCATCGATATACGTATTTTCTATTCGCCCTGTTTAATACAATCAATCAAATGGCGACGGAACATAACACGACGTACAGAGACCGAAAGCTTCACTATTACGTTTCAGGTGAAGGAAAACCACTTGTCGTTCTACATGGATGGGGAGCCAGCGGTAAGCTAATGTTGCCTTTGGCGCAGTCACTTAGTTCGATGCGAAAATGCATTATACCTGATTTGCCGGGCTTCGGCGAGTCAGATGAGCCCTCCCAATCATGGTCAGTCGATGATTATGCGAACTGTATCCTTACACTGATTGATGAACTTGGTTTTCGGTCGGTCGACATCCTGGCTCACTCTCTCGGCGGACGAATCACGCTCAAATTGTGCGCCCGGCAACAAATTGTAGGTCGTTTCGACAAGGTTCTTATAACGGGTGGAGCCGGTATGAAACCACGTCGCAGTGCCAAATTCTATTTCAAAAAATACTTTGCCAAACTGCTGAAAATACCATTTGCGATTCTGCCGGAACCGGCACAATCACGGCAGTTGGATAAATTGCGTAAAACATCTCTGTGGAAAAGCCTGGGATCTTCCGACTACCAGCAGCTACAGGGTGTGATGAGAGAAACGTTTGTCAAAGTTGTAAGCGAATATCTGGAACCCTGCTTGCCTCAAATCAATCACGAGATATTGCTCATCTGGGGTACGAACGATGACACCACTCCGTTATATCAGGCAGAACGTATGAACGAAGGTCTGCGCAACAGCGCCTTAGTGACTATTAAGGAGGCCGGTCACTATGCTTTCCTGGACCAACCATACCAGTTTCAGCGAATTGCAGAGGTCTTATATAAGGGATAACCCTAATGGCTGGAATTTATATTCACATTCCTTTTTGCAAGCAGGCATGCTCGTACTGCGATTTTTATTTTATCACACGGCAGAAATATCGCGCCGCCTTTGTGGATGCATTGATCCGGGAAATTCGGGCGTGTAAGGATAGCCGGTATACCCAGGAATCTGTTGAAACCATTTACTTTGGAGGAGGGACTCCTTCCAGGCTTGCTCTGCAGGATTTCGAGCGGATCGTAAGAGAGCTACGCGATAATTTTGAACTTGGCGGCCTCAGAGAAGTAACAGTTGAAATGAATCCCGATGACGTCACCCCTTCTTTTCTGCGTGATCTGCGACAGATAGGGGTGAATCGGGCAAGCATGGGTGTTCAGTCGTTTCAGCCGCGATTGTTGGAATTTATGCATCGTGCCCATACGGCTAACGAGTCCATATTATGCATGGAATATCTGCGGCAGGCCGGATTCGACACATATACGGTCGACCTCATCTATGGCAATCCCGATGAGACGATGTCGGACCTGGACAGTGATCTTGATATGTTGTTGCGATATCCGCCACCGCATGTGTCTGCATACTCTCTGACTGTAGAACCCCAGACCCGGCTGGGAAAACTTGCAAGATTAGGTCGGCTAGAGCCAATGGATGATGATGTGGTGGCGAGTCAGTTTGATCGCATAGCTCGGCGATTGGAGGCTGCCGGACTGGAACATTATGAAGTCAGCAATTACGGAAAACCGGGCCACAAATCCCTGCACAATAGCAATTACTGGGAACATGTAAACTACCTGGGATTCGGACCATCAGCTCATTCATTTTGGTGGGATGAAAATCAACAATCTGCCCGGAGATGGTTCAATGCTGCTGACTTTAAATCTTATGTCAATTCTGAAAAATCTATACATATTGAACAGGAAACCCTCGATCTGAATACGCTGGCTGAGGAACGTATCATGCTGGGGTTGCGAACACGAAAAGGGGTAAGTCTTGAGGAACTCCGTACACGCTATGGATATTCCCTGAATAGCGGGCAGAAGATACTTGTCAGGCAGATGCAGTCACAGGGTTACCTGAGAGAAACAACACAACTGATTTGTACAGATGAAGGTTTCCGTATGGCAGATCGATTGACATTGGAGTTAATCAGCAGAGGCACAGGGATCAGCAATCAGTTAGCAGTGATTTAAAAATACTGACAGCCCGACAACGACGGACAACGAACCACCAATAATGGACAAAAATGTCACTGAAACATGCCTTGGTGCTTTGCAATGGAGAAGCACCGCCTCCTGAATTCATTAAAAATCTGAAATCGCAGGCGACATTATTTATCGCCACAGACGGGGCGGGTAATACGGCACTGGAGTATGGGATCAGGCCGGATATAGTGATAGGTGATCTGGACAGTTTTAACAATCCAAATGATCCGGAGCTCATACTCATCAAGGATGAGGACCAGGAGACAAATGATCTCGAAAAGGCTTTAACCTATACCCTGGCAACGGATGTGGAACAAGTCACCGTAATCGGTGCCTCGGGGAAACGCATCGATCATACCCTAAAGAACCTGTCGGTATTAAAGCAATTCAGCGATAAATTCATGTCTCTTGGATTTCGTGATATTTACGGAGTCACCTATCTCATGCCGCATGAACATACGATTGATTTGCCGGTTGGCACGCCGGTTTCCCTTTTTCCCTTATCCGGCAGAGTTGAGGGTATAACCACGAAAGGACTCAAATATTCACTACATGATGAACCACTTGAAAATGGTATTCGCGATGGCTCATCCAATGAAATCTGTGAACAACCCGCACATATCAGTTATAAAAGTGGCGATTTGCTTATCTTCGTCGGCGATTCAATGTAAGAAATTGTCCATGCCGGCCGGCTTTTAATTTTAAAAAGCGAGTACAGATCTGACCCAAGTGCATATTAATTTCAATATACTCGACTGGATCATAGTCATAATCTACTTCATTCTTGTGGTTTGGCTGAGTTACCGCAAGGATGAGTTTAAAGTCGGGGAAGAGGAATTCCTCCTATCGGGAAGGCGGATGACATTACCCGCTTTTGTGGCTACCCTTGTCTCTACTTTTTACGGAGGTATCCTGGGTGTTGGAGAGTAC
>DATFNI010000377.1:0-4604 GCA_035266485.1 Balneolales bacterium | reverse complement strand
CTTTGCCACAATCACCACAGACGATGTATTTGGCTAAAGACAAAGAATTAAGTTCAATTTTCAAACCCACGGAAGCGAGAAAGATCTATGTGAATAACATGTCTTTGCAGCATGCCCTCGATATTATCCAGAGTGACTATCATGTTATTTTTCTGCATGAAAGTGGGCTGCTGAAGGGAAAAAATGTTACGTACAGCGAAGCGCTTCCTAACGATCCATATAAGGCTATTAAGGCCGTTTTGTCGGGATATAATTTGAGCGTGGATCAGTTGAACAATCATTCTTTTGTGATCTACCCCAAGGACGACACACAAAAACAAAATGATCCGCCTGCCGACCTGGTGATCCAAAAGTCGATTTCCGGAAAAGTTACCGATGCTTCCAGTGGAGAATCCCTTCCGGGGGTCAATATTATTGTCCCGGGAACAAACATTGGTACTGCAACGGATTCAAAAGGTAATTACTCTTTGAATGTTCCTGACAATGCCGATAGCCTGACCTTTTCCTATATCGGCTATACCACACAGACGGTCGCAATCAATGGCCGTACTACTATAAACATTCAGCTCAGTCAGCAAACGTTGAAGGGAAACCAGCTTGTTGTTGTTGGTTACGGTACGCAACGCAAACAGGACGTGACCGGTTCGATATCATCGGTGTCAAGTTCCCAGGTTTCCAAGATTCCGACCACCTCGGTAGCGAATACCTTACAGGGGCAGGTGGCCGGTGTTCAGGTAGTCCCGAATTCAGGAGCCCCGGGCTCGCCGGCAACAATCTATGTGAGAGGCGTGGGTACGTTGAATGATGCCTCGCCGCTTTATGTCGTCGACGGAATGATTACCAATAATATATCCTACCTGAGCCCGGATAATATTCAATCGGTCGATGTATTGAAGGATGCCTCGGCCGAGGCGATCTATGGAGCGCGTGGTGCCAATGGCGTTATCATGATTACCACGAAACACGGCAATCTGAATGAAAAGACGCAATACAACCTGAATGTTTATTACGGCTGGCAGAAGGTAGCGCACAAGATACCGCTTACCAACGCCGAACAGTATGCCACACTGGTCAATCAGCTGGATGCCAACACAGGTGTAGCCAAACAATTCAGCAATCCCAGTTCCCTGGGTGTCGGGACCAACTGGCAGGATCTGGTTTACCAGACCGCGCCGATGGAAAATTATGATTTGTCGGTTAACGGCGGGACCAGTGATATGACCTACAGTATCACCGGAAATTATGTGAACCAGGAAGGTATTGTTCCCAAATCAGGATATAAACGTATGTCACTGCGTGTTAACAATACCTACCAGTTTTCAAGTCATGTGAAATTTGGGCATAACCTGGTATTCCTACATACCTATAATCAGGCCCCTCCTGGCGTGATTGGGGATACCTATCGGGCGGTACCTACTGCAAATCCGTATGATTCAAATGGTAATTTTGCGGATATCACCGCATTGGCACCGGTTGGAAATCCACTCGCTACTATTAATTATACCAATAACCGCTATTACAACAACGAACTGAACGGGAATATCTACGCCCAGATTAGTTTTCTGAATAACTTCCAGTTTAAGTCGAGTTTTGCGCTGGATTTGGTTGATGGTCATAATACCACGTTTACGCCGCAGTATTTTGTGTCAACCATCCAGCAGACTTCTTTCAGTTCACTGACAGCCCAATCTTCCTATAATCGAAACTGGTTGTGGGAGAACACGCTGACATATAATGAAAACTTTGGCCCACATCAGATAAAGGTTTTGGCTGGAGTTACGGCACAGGCTGCGAAATTCGACAACATCGCCGGTTCCCGGAATAATATTGTCGGTACCGATCCGGCTCTCTGGTACCTGGAAGCAGGAGATGTCACAACAGCGACAAATGGCAATAATAACCAACCTCCATACGACTGGAGCATGTTGTCCTATCTGGGCAGGGTGAACTATTCCTATAAAGATACCTACTTACTGACTGCCACGATGCGTGCAGACGGTTCATCCCGGTTCGGTAAAAATAACCGGTTCGGATATTTCCCATCGGTTGCTGTTGGCTGGAGGATTTCGAACGAGCCCTTCCTGCAAAACAGTAACTTGATCAGCAATCTGAAGTTACGTGCCAGCTGGGGCAAGACCGGAAACGACAAGATCTCCTACTATCCTGGTATCCCTACAGTTTCCGGAAATCTGAATGCCGTCCTCGGCGCTTCACCTTCCGTTCAATATGGGGCAACGGTGGTTAATCTGGCCAATCCAAATGTACAATGGGAACAGACCTCACAAACCGATATCGGTCTGGATGCGGGCTTTCTGAATAACCGGTTGACGGCTGATGTCGATTATTACTTCAAGAAGACAAACGGCATTTTGGTTCAGGTTCCGATACCATCATATGTCGGTGTCAATCAGTATCCCTATGTCAACGCTGCCAGTGTTGTTAACCACGGCTTTGATTTCAACCTGAAATGGAGTGACGTCGTCGGTCAATTTAGCTATAGTATTGGAGGCGTAGCCTCAACGGTTCACAATACGGTTCGGTCATTGGGACAAGGTAACACGGCTATTTATGGAGGAGGTGTTGGAACCAGTGGTCTGCTGGCAACGCGCACAGTCCCGGGCGAACCTATCGGCGCCTTCTACGGCTATAAAGTTCTGGGTGTGTTCCAGACACAGCAGGAAATCGATAACAGTGCGACACTTGCTGGTTACACCGAGCAACCCGGTGATTTGAAATATGCCGATACTAACGGAGACGGGGTTGTTAATTCACAGGATCGTACCTACTTAGGGTCCCCAATCCCAAGCTTCACTTATGGTGTTAATCTGAGTGCTGCCTATAAAGGTTTCGATTTGTCAGCGAATTTCGACGGACAGACCGGCAACAAGATTTACAATGCCAAGATGATGGCCCGGTTCGGCACTCCTAATTT
This sequence comes from Balneolales bacterium, assembly GCA_035266485.1. Classification (GTDB taxonomy): domain Bacteria; phylum Bacteroidota; class Rhodothermia; order Balneolales; family DATFMH01; genus DATFNI01. The sequence continues at coordinate 1,672 of DATFNI010000377.1, read as the reverse complement.
TGAGAAAATATATTTGAATAGCTGGAATGGTAAGGGTACCAGCAACACGGTGCCGCGCGTCACGAATTCAGGTGCGAACTACCAGGTTTCAAGTTTCTTCCTGACGGACGGTTCCTTCCTCCGGTTGCGTAACCTGGAGTTGGGTTATACGCTACCTCATCGTCTCACCAGACAGTTAAACGTTAGTAAATTGCGCATCTATGTAAATGGAACCAACCTGTTCACTGATACCAAATATACCGGGTACACTCCTCAATTTGCAGGAGGTGGGGTTCTTGCGAATAACATCGATACCGGAATCTATCCGGTTGCCCGCACCCTGTCGGTTGGTATCAATATGAACTTTTAAACGAGGTCAACCATGTTACAAGAAATTCAAGAGCCTGTAAAAATGAAAAATGATAGAAATTTTATGAGACGTCCTTCTATGCTTTTGGTTGGCATCGGGCTAGCGGTGCTTATAACGCTGGGAGGATGTAAGAACTTTTTGAATCAAGCTCCATTGGGTCAGCAGACTTCGGAGACCTTTTTCAAAAGCCAGCAGGATGCCATCGATGCGACAAATGCCACCTACAGCATGCTTCGCGATTGGCAGGTGCACGTCTTCTCCTGGATAGGGTTGACCTCCATCGTCTCTGACAATGCCGACAAAGGCAGTACGCCCGGCGATGCTTCCTTCCTGGAAAACCTGAATGACCTTCAGTTTGATCCGGGCAATGTTGCGTTCAGCGATCCATGGGCCGGGTATTATAAAGGGATCTACCGGGCCAATCTGGCTATCACGAACATCCCAAATATCAAGATGGATGCCACGCTCAAAAACCGGCTCATAGCCGAGAACAGGTTTTTGCGTGCCTACTACTACTTTTTCCTGGTCCGTGCCTATGGCAATGTGCCGTTGATTACCAAACCCCTCAATGCCGATCAGTATAATCAACCCAACTCTACTCCCGATTCTGTTTATGCATTGATAGAAAAAGATCTTCAATATGCCGTTCAGAATCTGCCAGTAAAGTCGCAATACTCATCCGCGGATCAGGGACGCGCCAGCAAGGGGGCTGCTGAAGGTCTTCTGGCCAAGGTTTACCTGTATCGCCAGGATTACAAAGACGCCCAGAAATATGCCGAAGATGTAATCAATTCGGGGGAATATTCCCTGGATCCCAACTATGCGCAGATGTTCACATTGGCCGGTGAAAATAACACGGGTACCATTTTCTCGGCCGAATGTGTGGCAACAGCGAGCGGCAATGGCGGCAGCCAGTACGGACAGGTGCAGGGCGTTCGCGGAAATCCGAATCTTGGCTGGGGTTTTGATAATCCCTCGATGGATCTGATCAATTCGTACAATGAAGGGGATCCGAGACAGGAAGCGACGGTTCTGTTTGTTTGGGAACAAACTCCTGATGGTACCGTGGTTCACAAGAATCCCAATATGGTTGATGAGCACTACAACCAGAAAGTTTATGTTCCTGAGAGTGCTTTGATTGGTGGGCAAGGGGATAACCCCGCGAATATTCGCATCCTCAGGTATGCCGATGTATTGCTTATTGCCTCCGAGGCTGCTTATCAGAATGGAGATGTCTCAACGGCACAGAAGTATCTGAATATGGTACGTGATCGTGCCCGCGACGGCCGGACAGCCACCGTCGGATTATCGGTGGAGAGCCTT
>DATFNI010000376.1:0-5335 GCA_035266485.1 Balneolales bacterium | reverse complement strand
CATCCTGGCCTCGCGGGCCGGAGAAGCACGCATCGAGTAATCATCCCAGAAGGTACTCGGCTCGGGTATACGAATATCATCATAAATGTGCTCGTACTTGTGAGGCGGGTCAAACGGCCGGTGGTCGTTGAAGTACTGGACCATCATCAGGAAAGGCTGTTTGAACTGACGTATCCCCTTGATAGCCAGATCAGTGAAATTATCCGTGATGTATCCCGGGTATTCTTTTTCCTCGATGACCTGGCTACCCAGACTCGGATTTTGCAGATATCCTTTTGGATTATAGTATGGTCCGCCCGCACCTCGTTTGAACGCAAAGTAATCAAAACCTGCTATTCCGGGATTGGAAGGCTTCCCGGGTTCCGAGACAAGATGCCATTTGCCCACCATGCCGGTCTGATACCCGTTTCTCTTCAGGATCTGCGGAAATGTCTGCTGGGACGGATCGAAGAAACTGGAGGTCTGCCCGGCTGTCGTCCCACCCGGATTGGCAATCATTCCATTCAGGTGATCGTACTTCCCGGTTAGCAGGGCCGCCCGGCTTGGGGCACACAGCGCATTGGTCGTAAAGGCATTCCGGAACTGCATTCCTTCTTTCGCAATACGATCAATATTCGGTGTCTGGATAAGACGACTGCCGTAGCAGCTCAACACGCTCAAAGGAACCCCTTCCAGAGTAATCCATACAATATTGGGTTTCCCACCCTTTCGATTGGTGATGATATTTGGAAAAGCCGTCGTCCTTTCCTGTGCTTTCAGAATCGATGAAGGGAAAAGAGTTGACCCGATTGCCAGACCACTGAGTTTCTTTAGAGCGTCCTTACGCGATATCGATTGTTTCTCCATTATTCCACTTTTGAGTTGAAATCAAAGACGGGTATCCAACAGACATATCATATGTGTTGTGAAGTATGAATTACATAAGATTTTTGACTATCTCAAATAAATAATCCCTATCACACCCGAATTGATATGCTTTCAGATCCGATTTATTTTTTGGTTGATGGTTCCAAAACGGCTCATCTGCCTGCCGGGTTTGCCGTCGCCCGGGGGTATTTCAGTTCTTCACGGGTTATACTCTCTCGTCATATTCCACACTTAGCGCCGGTGAGAAGGTCCCTATATCAAACTGACGTTAGTTTAGGATATGAACCAATGAAAAAGGCGACAGCTGCAAAAACATGCAACTGCCGCCTTTTGAATATTGCTATGCTTCAAATGGCCATCATGATACCATCACTAAACTCATTGCATAGCTGAAACCGGGATGGTTTGCGATGGAACATTCCATCCTTTCACTTTCACATGAAGCCATTTATGTGCGATGTCGCTCTTATTGGCACGAACGGTCAGGGTCATGCTTTGATGCGGTGCCAGCGTCACATAATTGTCGCTCCAGAATGTGGGAAGTATTTCATCACCCTTGCTGTCATTCAGGCTCGGATGAACAAAGAAAGCCAGTTGGTCTGTAGGGTTATCAAGCGTCACTTTCCACTCGGCTTCTTTAGCGTTGCTCACGGGTTCGACAGACACTTTTACAGATGTCGATGACAGCTTGCTCAGTGATTCGAACTTGTTTCCGGGAGCCAGCCAGTAAACATTCTGAGATACCGGTTGTCCGGATGCATTACTCATATCCAGGACAACAAAAGCCAGTTGGCCGGCTTTCATCAGAGCATCCTTTAATGAACTAACCGTTGTAACGTTCTGATGAGCTGCGTCGACTGTTTTTTGCTGGTCATACAGTTTTTGACCCTGCAGGTCATAAATGCGTGTGTGAACGTTCAGGTTATCCTGATTTTCAACCTTCTTATTGATCACGACAACCGTTGAGTCATCCAGGTTAAACTGGACGTGCAGAGGTTCACAGGCGCGTTGAGTAAAGTAATAACCGGCATTAGGCTCCAGGTACCAGTCGTACAATTGCCAGATGACGCTTGGGAAGGCAGCGTTGATTTTCCAGAGCATCACCCCGCCCGTCGCATCGAGTTTCGAGTTAACCGACTCAAAAATGGCCCGGTAGCTGTTGGCATTGACGAGTTGTGATTTCTCACTGTAGTCCTTGTAACTCGTCGGCTCGCCGTAACGGTCGACAATCGCTTTATAATAAGTCTGATACTTTCCATTGCCGGCACAGGCATCATGATATCCCCATGTGTTATTGAGCGGATAGGGCAATGAATCATCGGGCACCAGGTCCGGAATGACCTTCGAGAGATCACTATACGGCACTTGCGAGGGAACGCCAACTTCATCCTTAAACACCCAGTCTTTCCCTGCATTGACCAGGTCGTAATAATGAACCGGATCCTGCCAGGAATAGGGCCCGCCGCTGTATACGCCGGAATTCTTGTTATCAGGCCATGAAAGTTTCCAGCTTTTCGGCAGTTTGGCAAAACCGGAGGAACAAGGGATGAACGGTCGCGTACCATCCAATTGCGCTACATTTTCACGCATCGCATCATACAATTGCTGGCGGGCATGCCCTTCGTTGCCGCCGGTCCAAACCAGCAGACTGGGGTGATTGCGCAGACGTATAATCGTGCTCTTCATGTTTCGAATAAACACATCGCCTTGTAAAGGCCAGTCTGGTGACCCCTTAAATTGACCCTGGGTGTCGCCGGTGATCCAGAAGTCCTGCCAAACCAGCAATCCAAGACGGTCGGCTGCTTCAAAGAAATCATCCGGAGGAGCAATACCTCCACCCCAGATGCGGACGAGATTCAGATGGTCGTTGCGAATCAGTTCCAGCTCATTGGCATAGCGTGTCGAATCACGCTGCAACAAGAGATCGGGTACCCAGGCCCCGCCGACCAGGTGAATGCGACGCCCGTTGACATAGAAATCACGGCGAGCCCAGCCGTTAACATCTGTCACTTTTGAGCTGACCGTGCGAACGCCAAAGACAATATCTTTGCTCTGTGAGACCTGCCCGTCAACGACATAGCGTAACTGTAAGTCGTACAGGTTGGCACGCCCCTGTCCATTAGGCCACCAGAGATGCGGATTGGTGAGCCTGAGCTCTTTCACTCGCCTGGATTCAAGTGAAACATCTTTTGTCTCTCCGCCTTTCAACTCTTCTTTACGTGTGAACGTGATCGATGAACCGCTGAAATTATGGGGTTTGATAGTGACTTCAAGCTGGCCGCGCTGCCTTTCCTGGCTGTGGTTGGAGAGCGTCATCTGAAGCTTGATATCCGCCCTGTTCGTATCCGGAAGATCAGGCAGTTCGGTTACGACGTGCGGCTGATCAATCGTTACAGAGCCGCTGGCGGAAAGATACACGGGCTGCCAGATGCCCATCTCGCGATCACGAACCGCCGGCATCCAGTCCCACCCAACAGAACAGAGCATGGTCACGTTTTTACCGATATCACCGGTGGGACCACCATTGGCAAAAAACGGACCTAATGCCTTCAACTGCGGCGGGGCAGGCAGGCCGGGATCATCCAACTGATAAATCTTTACGGCCAGGTAGTTGGGCCCATCCTCCTTCACCAGGTTGGTTACATCAAAACGGTATTGTTCGAACATGCCAACCATCTGTGTCGAATCAGCTATTTGCTTGCCGTTCAGCCAGACGGCCGCCCGGTAATTGATCCCCTTGAAGGTCAGCCAAACATGTTTCCCTGCATAACTTTGCGGCAGCTTAAATTCCGTTCGATACCAATATGGATCTTTCCATGGATTTTTATGATGAGGCAGAAAACTATACTTGCCCAGGTGATAAGCTGTATTAAAAGAGTCTGAGGCATCCGGGATGTACATGTTATTCATCCCGATATAAGGACTCGGATACACCTTGTTGGCCACCAATCCACCCAGCACTGTCGTTGGCACCTTAACCGGGAACCAATAGGCCTTCCCCTGATACGGACCGATGGAGAGCTGCGTGCCATTTTCATGGACTATAACGGAGCTCTGTAACTTGAAGTTCTTCAGTTCAACTCTGGTATAACGCTGCTGACACCAGCCCGATACTGTAAGAAGAAATAAAGAAATAAATAGTAATAAGCTTTTTTGTTTCATATGATTTTAACTTTATACGGTTTACGGATTATCATTTACTCATAATTTTTTTGGATACCCTGTATTCGAACGCTTCGTCATCTCTGTGATGCCATGTCATTAAGTCTTTCAATACAGTTCAACAGTGCGCGGGTATCATGATATGTTGCTTTCCAGATGGTCCCCTTCGGACGTGTCTTCTGTTGGGGTTCCTCATCGATTCCTCCCCAGTACCAGCCTCCGTGCTTGTGATCAATCAGATAAGTATCAATATAATGCCATTGTTTCAAGAAATGGCGATAATAATTATGAGGATCATCGGGAAAGTGTTGCGCCATCATCAGGAAAGAATTCAAGGCTTCGGCCTGGGTCCACCAAATCTTGGTATGTTGGACGATGGTTATTGGTCCGTTTTTCTTTACATAGTAACCGGCATCATAAATGCCCCCACGCTTTTCGTCCCATCCATTTTCAATAGCCTGATCATCAAGGGCCTTACCGATTTTTAAAATTGGTTCCGTATCCATTCCGATTGACCTGGCGGCCTCCAGCATGAGATATGCGATCTCCACATCATGGCCAAATGATACATGATCATTCTCAAAGAAACGCGCCTTGCCATTCTTCAGGGAGTCACGGTAGGAAATCGGTGTCCAGTCGACAGTGAAGAAAAGCCGCATATAATGGCGTTTGCTGATGATCTTATTCCTGATGATATCCAACAGCTCGTGGATACGACTTTTCAGCGTTGGATCCGGCCATGCATTATATAATTCGGTAAATGCCTCGAGAATGTGGATTGTGCTGTTCTGATCCTTAGGCGGCTGTCCGTGAAAACCTTCCCTATACGGTGATCCGTCGCGATGGATATTTTGAAAATACCCGCCGTATTGAGAATCATGAGCATTGTTATCCAGCCAGTGGAAAGTGCGGATCGACAAGTTTAATGCAGTCGTATCCTGGAATACTCTGGAATATTCGGCTAACGCATAAATAGCAAAAGCGTTTCCATAGGCCGTTTTCGAACCGGTGAAGGGATCATTGGCAGGTCTTACCGGCTGTCCTTTCCTGGTGACCAGCGAATAAAAGCCACCGTATTTCTTGTCCCACATCTTATCACGCAGAAACGCAACGCCCTGCCTGGCCCACGCTCCGTACGTCGACCGGTATTTCGGATACCTGCTTGTCACCTCGGACAGGGTCCATACATTACGGGTTTGAGTTACGATGTACTTGTTTTGAGTGCCAAAGAGTTTGAAGTCGTAAGACAGGTTACTGAAGTATCCGCCATAAACCGTATCCACAGCCCTAGGATACCATGGATGCA
>DATFNI010000375.1:0-9777 GCA_035266485.1 Balneolales bacterium | reverse complement strand
GCATTACTGTTTAGCTTTTATCAATTCTATGAGTCGCCTGTCTTGTTTAACAGTGCACAGATCAATGAGGTATATGAAACTTCGTACGCGGGTGAGCTAAAGCAGGTTCAGCAACAATATGATCAGCTTGCTGTCGTAAGGAAAAGCCAGGTGGATCATTTGGTTCAGGCCATGCATGAAAAGAATGCCCCGCAGATAACCTACTGGAGCGATGCGCTGCAACAATCACAGCAGCAAAACGATAAAATACGGGATAAGGCAAAAGGAGTGATCCAAAAGGCGGATCCTTTAGCTGATACAAATGATACCAATTATATCTTTCTTTATTACGTACTTCATAAATTACCCCACGGACTGATCGGTCTGCTTATTGCTGTCATTTTCCTTGCTGCCTGGGGATCCATCTCATCTGCGCTCAATGCCCTGGCATCCACTACTATTGTGGATATTTATAAACGGTTATTTAAGCATGATGCTCCCGACCGGCATTACCTGAAAGTCTCGCGATGGTGTACACTGGGCTGGGGCATCTTTTGCATCGGGGTAGCCCAGTTTGCCCATAGGATGGGGAGTCTTATCGAAGCGGTAAATATACTGGGATCGATTTTTTACGGCACCATTCTGGGTGTTTTTGTTGTGGCCTTTTACGTAAAAAGAATAAAGTCTACACCCGTTTTCTTTGCTGCCTTGATCACAGAAGGTATTGTGATCTATGTTTACGTATTGAATGTGGTCTCGTTTCTGTGGCTCAACGTGATTGGCTGCCTGGGGGTTGTTTTATTTGCATCGCTGCTGCAGACAGCATCCTTCGGACCAAAAACGTCAGTCGAAAACCGGTAGGCAGATGCCGGTGTTATATTAACGTGAATTCGAGATAAGCCAGAGTCGGTGTCCTTATTATTTAAGGCGTTTTCAGCTTTTGGGAACCCATAATTTGACCCCTAACCCCTAAACTTATCATTACCCAAATCTTTTTGGGAGAAAAAAAGAGTGGATAAACAGACCAAAAATCGCCCGATAAATGGAGCTAAAGCTCGATTTCCCGAACCTTTTATCCGTCCCGTCGAAACGGGACGGCAATGGATAAGTATCTATTGCCGTGGGCTTTAGCCAACGGGAGAGAAGAAGAGTACAAAAGGCGGGCTTCAGCCCCATAGTGCGTTATATTACTCGACTAATCGAGACACAAAAAAACCCCGACAAAATTTTTCTGCCGGGGCTTCTTAAACGTTTTGGATGTCACGCTCAGATACTGATATAGCGCACTGTTTCCACGCCTTCGAGCCTGGTAATTGGTTCAAGCTCGGATTCGCTGAGCTTCTTATCAACCGATACAGCGGTAATAGCGTTGGATCCTTTTTGATTGCGACCCAGGCTCAATGCCGCGATGTTGATCTTGTTGCTGGCGAGAGCCGCGCTGACAGCCGCGAGCATACCGGGACGGTCGACGTTGCGATAGAGGATGATTTCACCTTCGAGCTTGATCTCGATCGGGAACCCGTCTATTTCGACAACACGATAATCTTTCTCGCCGTATAATGTGGCGGAGATACGTTTGTAGGGAGTGTCGGCACCATCAAACGAGACCGTGATCAGGTCGGAATAGGTCTTGGTCGATTTTTGGGTGGTTTCCTGGATTGCCAGGCCTCGGTGCTCAGCGAGGAAACGCGCGTTGATCAGGTTTACATCTTCTACCTGACCATCCAGATATCCTTTCAAGGTGGAATCCGTCAGGACTTCCGAATGTTTGGAGCAGGTACCGGTATACTCGATAGAAAGTTGCTTGGTGTGAGCAGGGGCAACCTGGCGCACAAATTTTCCAAGCTGTTCGGCGAGTTTCAGGAACGGCTGAACTTCATGATTGGTGCTCAGGGCAATGGATTTTCCATTCAGGCTGCCTTTGAAACCGACTTGTTCCATAGCATCCGCAATTTGCGATGCAACCTGTTCAGCTACTTTTTCCTGGGCTTCTTCTGTGGAAGCACCGAGGTGCGGAGTACATACGATGCGCGGATCCTTTAAGATTGCGTACAACTCGTCGGATGGCGGCTCCTGGCTGTAAGCATCAACGGCAATGCCGCCAACGATGCCTTCTTCGAGCAATTTTGGAATATCGGATTCCTCGATAATACCCCCGCGGGCACAGTTCACCAAACGCACACCTTTTTTCAGCTTATCCGCATTTTTCATTGAAATGAGACCGCGTGTCTGATCGGTGAGAGGAGTATGAACGGTGAGGAAGTCGGCACTGGCCAAAACTTCATCGAGATTCTTTAGTGTGATGCCAAGTTCAGCGGCACGTTCGTGAGTGGTGAAGGGATCAAAAGCGAGGATATTAACGCCAAATGCTTTCATGCGCTCGGCCACGGCGGATCCGATCTTACCGAGACCGATGATACCAAGGGTTTTACCGTGGATCTCGGTACCCATATACTTTTTCCGGTCCCAGCGATTGTTCTTGATGGAATCGACGGCATTCGGGATGTTGCGGGCAAGTGACAGAATCATACCACAGGTATGTTCGGCCGTTGATATGGTATTACCATCCGGTGTATTCATGACCAGCACACCGGCTTCGGTAGCCGCTTCAATATCAATATTATCTACTCCGACTCCGGCACGTCCAATCACTTTCAGGTTATGTGCGGCTTTAATCAGGTCGCGAGTGACTTTTGTTGCACTCCGGACAACAATGGCGTCGTACTTGCCAATCTCTTTAACTAAATCCTCACCCTTGAGTTTGGGTGCATTGACTGCTTCGAAGCCCCGTTCCCGGAACACTTTTTCGCAGACAGCATCTACATTATCGAGGAGTAAAGCTTTATAAGGCATAATTTATGATTTTTGAGGGTGTTCGATGTTGGTGAATTCATGAATAAGCTCAGTCAGTTCGTCCAGTCCCTTTCTCGTTTCCGAGGATGTGAGTAACAGTGGAACGTCAATATTCATTTCCTGCAATTGGTGCCGGACCCGCGAGAGGCTCATTTGTTGTTTGTTTTTGGAAAGTTTATCAGCCTTGGTCAGTACAATGGCAAACGGCAGCTGATTGGACGCCATCCAAAACGAGAGATCCTTGTCCAATTCCATTGGTTCATGACGGCTGTCTATGAGCTGAATGATCAGAGAGAGAGTCGATCTTTCGAGTAAATATTCCTGGATATTGCGATCCCATATCTTGCGTTCACTCTGGGAAACACGGGCGTATCCGTACCCTGGAAGGTCGACCAGGTAGAAAAGGCCGTTATTAATCAGAAAAAAATTGAGATGCCGTGTCTTGCCCGGCTGGTTACTTATCTTTGCCAGTCGGTTATGATTGCAAAGCGCGTTAATCAGTGATGATTTGCCCACATTGGATCTGCCCGTAAAACAAATTTCAGGCAGTACAGGATCGGGACATTGGTCCAGTGTTACAGCGCTTTTTATGAACTTGGCTTGGGTGATCTTCATCAGATCAACTCATTCTCCTCTTTTTGAACGTCCGAAATGACAGGTACCGGATATTTGCCGGTAAAACATGCTGTGCAATACCCATGAGAGCCCGGGTTGGCCTCTTTAACGGCAGCTACGAGTCCGCCCGGGGAGAGATAATGAAGGCTGTCGACTCCCAGCACCTTTGCTATCCGGTCGATGTCTCCCTGATATTGATTGGCGATAAGTTCGTCGGGACTTGGAAAGTCCATCCCGTAAAAACACGGATGGGTGATAGGTGGGGAACTGACCATGAAGTGCACCTCCAGGGGATTGGCCCTTCGGATCATGTCCACCAGATACTTAGAGGTTGTTCCGCGTACAATGGAATCATCAACGATAATCACAGACCGTCCTTCCAGTACGCCACGGACCGTGTTGAATTTGGTCCGGACTTTTTGTTCACGAGAGCTTTGTCCGGGGGCGATAAAGGTCCGGCCAACATAGTGATTCCGGATCAAACCGATATCGAATTTACAATCATGTCCTAACTTTTGGTTTTCGCTGGCATAACCAATGGCGGCCGTATTGCTTGAGTCGGGCACAGATATTACAACCGGTGATTTATCACTTTTCTTCTTTATGACTTTGTGAATGGGATGTTCTTTGGCCAGGTATTTGCCAATCTTGCGCCGGACTTTATCGACATTCTCTCCGTAGATCCGGCTGTCCGGGCGGGCAAAATAGACATATTCAAAGATGCACTGACTGATATGCGTATCCGGCTTCCGCTGAAGATAGTAGGATGTCACCTGGCCGGATTCAACGGCATTGCGGTCGATGATGACAACCTCGCCCGGTTCAATCTCCCGGACAAAACTGGCTTCAGTGATATCAAAAGCACAGGTTTCGCTGGCAACCACCCAGGAATCGCCGAGTCTTCCGAGAGCAAGAGGGCGGAATCCGTTAGGATCGCGAACGGCAACCAATTTGTCGTCGGTCAGGATTACGAGACAGTATGCACCCTCAATCTGGTTCAGTGCATCCATGATCTGACCGATCTGATCTTCTTTACGGCTGTGAGAAATGAGATGCAGGATCAGCTCGGTGTCAGCCGTACTCTGGAACAGGACCCCGTCATCCTGAAATTTCTGTCTGAGTAGCCTTGCGTTGGTCAGATTCCCATTATGTGCGATCGCCAGGTTGCCTTCCCGGTAATGAACCCGGAACGGTTGAATATTTGTCGGGTTGTCTGATGCTCCGCTGGTCGAGTAGCGGTTATGGCCGATCGCAGCATCACCAATTAGTACATCCGTAAGGATTTTGCGATCGTTGAATACGTTCAGGACGAGCCCAAAATCTTTATGCATCGGCATAACCCAAGTTCCCCGGTTTATATCGTACCGTGAGGTAACAATCCCTGCTGATTCCTGACCACGATGCTGGAGTGAGTGTAGGCCGTAATACGTTTGAATTGCAGCTTCTGGATGGTTGAAGATCCCGAAAATACCGCAATAATCATGAGGTTTATCAGACATGTAACCGGCTTTATTGATTTTGCCTTAAACTTAAAGATACAAAATAGGTGAAATGATTACAGGTGGATCTTTCCACAAATTTAATTTGAACGTTCCTAATCCCGGGGCACGGACAGCAGATCCTGCAATGGTCCATTCCTGTTTAGATAATTCTGAAGTGAATCAAACGGAATATTTACAATAAAAGTGCCATCTGAATAAGGACCAACGATGTAAGGTGGAAAATAAAAGGTGAGCCCGCGTGGTGAAATGGTGAAATGATGCAGATCTGGTCCAGCCAGGTGATTTACCTCACCGTTTTTCACCCATGTTGCCCCTTTTTTATACAAATTCTTTAAACAAATGCGTGAGAGATATTCTTCATAAGCCACATCAGGTTTAAACAAGTCCCCGAGCCGGAGCAATTCAACGTGCCCATTGGTAATGTAAAAGTTGTTTGTAAGAGGGTTGCTCATACCATGTGCTCCACCCGTATAAATGTAGATATTCCCCGCAATGCTGATCAGATCAGTTGAAAAATAGGTTATCTGATAGTTGATCTTCTGTTGCCATCCGACAGTGCTTTTAGTCTTGCCGCTGTTCATCTCTTGTCCATCCTGCAGAAAATTACGCTGACGGTCGAGTACGCTGTCCTGCAGTTTGGAATTAATCATTTGCCCCGTATGATTTTTGAAGATGAAATATGGATAGAGAGCCGTCAGAGAAATCAGCGTCCCTTGTTGGATGCTTGATTTCAGATATTCTGCGACTTTAATAAAATGAAAAGGTTGATCTTTACGAGAATCATTGGGCTTCCACTTACCGTTGATTTCCGTATGATCCCTGGCAGCTGTACCATTCATTTTCCCGTGGATCTGTTCTGATCCCTTCACATTGATCTCAACATGGCCGTTCTTCTGTACCGAACCCGATATCTTCAAGGGGAAGCCGCCATTTGTGTAGAATAAATTACCGTCGAGATGATGCCCATCAAAAGTCACATCCATTTGTGCCGGTTTGTTTCCAACAGCACCGATGTAGTAGTAGCGGCCGGTTTTTGCATTCTGCCCGTAAGCCCGGGCAAAACCAAGAACAACAAGACAACTGACAGTAAGATAAATTTGTAGCGGTCGTGTCACGGGCAAACGATCTGTTTGTTAGCTGATGGCTGTCAAACGGATGTCAAAGGCAAAATGTTTTACTATCGTTTAAAATGGAATCATAAACTGATTTCGTGTTTGCGGTACTGTCTGTATAAGAGTTCGATCCCGAATGATAATGCCAACATTCCGGCCAGTACCCAAAGGTGTGTCGGTTGGGTGGTTGCTGTTTGCCAGATGAGTGCCACCAGAGCCAGTGCACACGCTATAATGCCAGTGATGGATATCCACGAGTGGCTTTCGGTTTGTTTAGACAGCTTCACATTTGCCGCGTTGACGGTCCCGAAAATAATCAGGAAGCCGGCACTGCCCATCATTGAAATACTTGACAGATCTGCGAGGTTGGCCAGCAGGAGGGTTAACCCCGAGGTAATTAATAACCCCTCGATAGGTTTATTCCATACTTTATCTTCCAAAAATGCCGGCAATTCACCCTCTTTGGCAATCGTAAAACTGAGACGAGCAGATCCGTACAGTGTGGCGTTGATGGCCGAAAAAGTCGAAAGAACTGCAGCGATGGAGATCATGATAAACCCAGCGTTACCGAGGAAGGGCCTGGCCGCCGCCGCCAGGGCATAGTCTTTAGCTTCAACAATTTTATGAACGGGAAGTGAACCGACGGATACAATGGCAACAAGAATATAAAGTATGATTACAAAGCCAACAGAGATGAAGAATGCACGGGGCAGGGTCTTTTTATAATCACGGGCATCTTCGGCTGTGTTCGCGATTAATTCGAAACCCTCATAGGCCAGAAAGATGATCATGCCGCCTGCAACCAGGTGTAGCGGTGGTGTCCACGCAGCAGGTGCCAGATTAGAGGTCTGTACACCAAATATCCCAACGGCTACAAAGAATAGCAGGATCGCCACTTTGATTCCCACAATATATGTTTCCGCTTTGCCAATGATGTCGGCTGATAACATATTCAAGATCATCGGTAAGATTATTCCAAGACTGATGATGATGTGCTTGATCCATCCACTTTGGGAGCCGAAGAAAGTGGCGCCATAACTGCCGAATGCATAGGAGTAGAGAGATAACATCACCACATAACTAATCCAAAGCAGACTATTGATGCCGCCGGTGAACAGATCGACGCCAAATGCCTTATCGAGGAATTTAACCGTTCCTCCCTGACTCGGAATATGAACGGCCAGTTTGGAATAGGAGTAGGTCGTCAATAATGCTACTATCCCCGCGATAAGGAAGGCGATTTCAGTGCCTCCGTGCGCCAGTTGGACAGCAAGACCCAATACCGCAAAGATTCCCCCGCCAACCATTCCACCGATTCCAATGGATACGATAGACCACAGACCAATTTTTCCATCTGATTTTTTTGACATATCCTTTTTATTTGTCTTCCAAGGCATTAGAGATTTTCTAATCTAACAGAAAAAGAGGAATGTTGATTCCAATGAAGAAAAGGAGGGATACTCCTTATCAATGATTTCTTCTGTATCAGAACTCATCAATAGCCCATTTTTGGGGAAGATGTGCTAGTGTCATAACCTCAAAATAGGCTTAGCCATTTTTGGTAGTTAAATTTTTGTTGTTATCGTTTTAGTCACCGATTGGTGCAGATAAACTCAGATTTGATTTGTTTGGGTCCGCGTAAATACGAGGCTCATTACTTAATGGAACTGGCAACTTCACCAGTGAACGCCCCGGGAAACCTGGAATCATCCGTTTAAAGGGGAAGTAAACAAAAAATGTACAATAAAAAACTTGTATTTAAGACATTTCACTCTTAAAATATAACAAGAAAAGATAACCATACAGTAATATATAGCAGCAGGCGAATCCTGCGCATTCTTTGATTCTTACCATGGAACATTGGGATTCTTTTTAATACCGGTGATTGCAGAGGCTCAAATATTATGAACCAGCTGAGCGATTGGAGGACTTGATGACGAAGCTGGCGGTACCACCATGACAGATTAGATTATCAGAAAAGAGTTGATTAAAGTGATCGACATGTTAATCGATCTGGTTTTCCGGGTATTCCATATGATATGTAGACATTTCACGATATTGTCAACAGGCAACGGCTTTTTTCGATCCCGGATCTGTAAGATTAATTTGCAGATTGATGCAAAAAATATTGTTCGCCGGAAGTACAAAGGGCTATTGCTCTCATTTTCCTTATATTATGGGCTATGATGCATCGACCTGAGGTTGAGTACGGCACAGCCTCAGGGAATAATGAGAATAGTTCAAACGAAGGAGTTATATGTCAACAGTTGAATTACTTGGCAAAAAGATCGAACTCGACGAGGACGGGTACTTGAAAAACCCCTCTGACTGGTCAGAGGATATGGCTGGCGAACTGGCTCAGGAAGAAGGCATAAATGAATTAACCGATAAACACTGGGCTGTTATTAAGCTAATGCGTAAAGAATATCTGGAAAAAGGCGATGCACCGTCAATTCGTCGCCTGACAAAAGAAAGCGGGGTTCCTGTTAAGGATTTGTATGAGATGTTTCCGAAAGGACCTGCCAAGAAAGCGGCTCGTATAGCTGGCATACCCAAACCCACAGGATGTGTCTGAATATAAAGGAGTATGACCATGGAAGCTAAGACAGCCGAAAAACTTCAGGAAACACAAAAGCCGGAACCGATAGAGAAGGTTTCGATCATTATTTCCAGAGGATCTCTGGAAGGTGTTTATCCGGGACTCATTATGGCAAACGGAGCCAGGATGGAAGGCATTGAAGTCTCTCTGTTTTTCACATTCTTTGGACTGGAAGCCATCATCAACAAACGTATGGACAACCTGAAAGTAGCAACGGTCGGCAATCCGGCTATGCATATCCCGACATTTTTGGGAGGGATACCGGGTATGTCATCCTTTGCAACCAGCCAGATGAAAAAGGAAATGGAGAAACTGGATATCCCGCCGATGCGTGAGTTTATCGAAATGATCCATGATACCGGCGCGGAAATCTATGCATGTAAAGCAACGGTTGAAATGTTTCACCTCACCCAGGCTGATTTTTGCCCGCAGGTGATGGATATCATTTCCGTGGGGCAGTTTTACGAGAAATCTGCCGGTGCGCAGATCATTTTTACCTGAGCATCATCGCTTAATCGTTCTTTTGCAAAAATACTGTTTTGAAGCTGGCCGTGTCCGGGAGGGGATCGGTCAGTATATGTGAATAAAGGAAATTGGAGGAGATTAAGGTTGCCAACAAGAGACGGGCAACAATCTAAGCAGGGAGATTATCACTCATGTCTTACTATCTTAATTTAAGAGTTTATAGTCTTAAATATTGAATTGTCATCCCATCTGTTACTAAAGGCGGAGATGACTCAATCAACTGAGAAGTCAAAAATAAACATAAGAGGGCTATATGAAGGAGTTAATACGAAAATCAATCAAAAGCATATTTCCGATACTGCTGTTGTCCCTTTCGATTCAGGGACTTGCATTTGCACAGTCCGGTGATGTGATGAACGGTGTTTCCGCCATTGATGAAGCCATGGGAGGCGCAGGTTCGGCTGTTCCTCTCGATGCGAGCAGTGCCATGCACTGGAATCCGTCGGGCATTTCCTGGCTGCCATCCTCACAGTTTGACGCGAGTCTGCAACTCATGTTTCCGAAAACGAATTTAATCTCATCGGTTAATGCCGGAGCATTTCAACAGGGGTTTCCGCAACAGACGATGATTGGCAACACGAGCAGCAGCGCA
>DATFNI010000374.1:0-6735 GCA_035266485.1 Balneolales bacterium | reverse complement strand
CAACCGTAATTGACGTGACAACGGAGCCGATTCAGATATATCGCCCCGGGTTTGTTCATAAAGAGCACCTCGAGGATGTTTTGCATATGCCAGTGGCTGTATACAAAAAGAAGTCTGACGACATAAAGCCCAGATGTCCGGGCATGAAGTACACCCACTACTCTCCCGATGCCATTGTCCGCTGGCTCAGTGAAAGTGATAATTTCTCTGAACAATATGCTATTTACCTATTACACAGCAATGGAATAGAAAAAGAAGGAAAACATATTATTCGTTATCATAACCGGTATGATATTCTGGCTAAAGAACTATACGACCGGTTTCGCCAGGCCGATCTGGAAGGCATCAGTGAAGTCATTATCGAACCTTTTCCGGCGGAAGTTATAGAACAACATCCCCTCCTGCCGGCTCTGCTCAACCGTATCCAAAAAGCCGTTGGCGAGGTGGTGTAGGAGTGCAATCAATCTAAAAAACCGAAACACAAAGGGATGTCATTCTCTGATGCAGGTTTGCTCGCGTAGGATCTCGTCCGCAACGACAGCGAACTGCTTACGTGATACAATCGGTGCCAAATACAAGAAATGTCATCCTGCCGGGATCGGACCGAAGAAGGATCTCATGCTACCTCAGGTGATATTCTAATGTTATTCTTAATGACTATCCGGAATGGATACACTTAATTAATTGCCACAGAAATACACAGAGAAAATATTCTGTAAAAATCTGTGGCTCTATGGCTTTTAAATACTGAAGTCACCGCTGCGACAGATTGTATTGATTCCAGATAGTCATTTATGATATTTCAGGCCCGGCCCGACTGTTCGGACCATGTAATCAGCATCCTTTTTATAAAACCGGTAGGCGGCCCCATTTGTGCGAAAAACCGTATGGTTGAAAATTCGCCTCCACACTGCTTTCGCCGGCAACCGCCTTCGCATAGTAATGGTCCGATTTCATCCAGACATTATACTCCAACGCATGGAGGGACATACATTTTGGAGACCCAATAAAAGCATTATGTGTCTATTCGGACTTGACCGAAGTGGTATATGATTTTTTATCTTTTACCCTGTTGCTATAGAAAGCGAAGAAACCCATATCTAATAAGACGTAGAGATCACTCCGCAAGTCCATAAAATTTCCCCAGTTTTCCATACCCTTCGGATATAATTTAGATTCATTATGGATTCGAATTTAATGTTCTAAAAAAGGCTGATACCTTAATTATTTAGTCTTGTCACTCTAATAACTACACTTGCCGCAGCCGACATGGCCTTTCTTTAATTGTTTTTTTACTAATCCTTAATTTTTTTTTAAAAAAAACATACACACTTATGAAAGCCCTTTTTTGCCAAATCAGTGTTTATTTTATGCCCTGTTCGATTAATATTTTTATATAATTTCAGCTTCTTACAAATATTTATAAGTAAAAACCATTTGTTTTTATAAATAATCTGCTATAAAATAACGACCAGTTTACCTCGAACACTTAAATTATTTAACACCATGTCAATGACAAGGAAGCTTGCCATTCTGCCATTCGTATTACTAATAGTTGTAGTGCTGTTGAGTCTGATATTCCCTGGATTTCCACATGTCAGTACCCATCCGGACAATGTTAATTCGGGTGATACCGCCTGGATGTTGGTATCTACGGCTCTTGTGCTGATTATGACTCCAGGACTCGCTTTGTTTTACGGAGGGATGGTAAAAAAGAAAAATGTGATTTCGACCATGCTGCAAAGTGTCATCAGCATGTCCGTGATTACTATTTTGTGGGTTGTAGTTGGTTTTAGCCTCGCATTTGGTAAAAATATCGGAGGTGTCATCGGTGATCCGGCAACCTTCTTTATGTTTAGAGGGGTGCTTAATGGGCCTCACTGGTCGGCCGCTCCCACTATTCCACTTCTTCTGTTTGCCATGTTTCAGTTGAAATTTGCCATTATCACTCCTGCGCTTATAACCGGAGCCTTTGCAGAACGGATCCGCTTTACAAGCTATCTCTTGTTCATTTGTTTATTTTCGCTCTTCATCTACTGTCCGCTGGCCCATGCCACATGGCATCCACAGGGCGTACTGGCCCAGCTTGGAGTGCTGGATTTTGCCGGTGGTACCGTTGTCCACATGAGTGCCGGATGGGCCGCGCTGGTCTGTGCGTGGTACCTGAAAAAACGCCATGAACCCAATCATAAACCGGCTCGTATAAGCTACGTTATCCTGGGTACGGGTCTTCTTTGGTTCGGTTGGTTTGGATTCAATGCCGGTTCTGCTTTCAGAGCAGATGCTTTGGCTGTCATAGCTCTGGCAAATACGACCATTGCCCCTGCCGCAGCCGCCTTTACATGGATTATTTTTGATGCTCTCAGGGGTCGCAAGCCCTCGGCCATGGGTACTTGTATCGGTGCCGTTGTCGGACTCGTTGCCATTACGCCGGCTGCCGGTTACGTATCTATCCCTGCTTCCCTGACGATTGGGATTGTCAGTGCGGTAGTCAGCAACCTGATGGTGGAACTCCGTACACGTACTTCCATCGACGACACCCTCGATGTTTTTCCCTGCCATGGAGTCGGCGGTATTATGGGGATGATCCTGACAGGCGTCTTTGCACATAAAGCTATTAACGCGGCTAACACAACAGGTAATGGGCTGATCTTTGGCGAAACCCACCTGTTCTTCGTTCACATCATCGCTATGGTAGGTGTTTCCATTTTTGTGATCATCGGGACCTACATATTGCTCCGGATCACAGATTTTATCACACCACTGCGTGTCAGTGCCGAAGATGAGCTGTTAGGTCTTGACCTGAGCCAACACGGGGAGGAACTGTAATTTTCTATTCCTTTCCCTTGATTAGCCGTGAGAATCCACGGGCTACATCCTGAAGAGTGGTCGATTTTTCACTGAGGTCCCGGGAGTCTTTCTCAGACTGCTGGGACTTATCGACATTGTGCCTGATTTGCTCCGATATGCTATCCAGAAGCCGCACGGATTTTGCCACATATTCGTACTGCTCCTGGGAGGCAGTCGATACATCATCAGCCAGAGTATCAGTATAATTTATTGACTTGTTCAATAATTCAAATAGCTGTACCACGGCTTCGGTGACTTTACGGCTGTTTTCAACCTCCTCCCTGTTTCTCTTCAAAATATCTGTAGTCGTCTGCGCGGCCTCCGAAACCTTGCGAGAGAGCGACCTGACTTCGTCTGCCACTATAGAAAACCCTAAACCGGCCTCTCGTGCTCTTGCCGCTTCCACAGAAGCATTCAGGGAAAGCAGATGAGTTTGAAATGAAATTTCGTCAATGGTCTTGGTAATAGATACTATCTCATCCGAACCCTGTTCAATGCGATACACGGATTCAGTTAACTGGTTAATTTCCTTAATACCTTTCTTCGATATGTTAACCGTCTCGGCAACATGATCCTTTGTCGACGCGGCATTTTTACGATACAGATCCGATAGATCTTTTAGTTTTTGGATGGTATCCTCAATTTCTGCAACGGCCTCCATCTGCTTCCTGCTGGATATGGTAAGATCCTTGCTTCTTCTCAGTCCATCATCGGATGTCATAACAAGTCGTTCACCGGTTTTTAACACCTTTTTCATGTTCATAATCAAGGGCCTCATCAAAAAACGCCCCACCCCTTCAAGCGCCACGATGCTTAGCAGTATCAACAATACATATATAATCGCCTGTATCACATAGTGACCTGGAAATTGGACATAAGCCAAATACGTGCCAATCATAGCTAAGTACATGAGCGGCCCGGCAAAAATGACAAACCTCATCACGATATTCCGCCCGTTAACCTGGTAAATCAACGCCATTCCGAGAAGGGTTCCCAATAACAATACAGCCAAAAAAAACCAGAATGAGCTCACTTTAGAAAAATTGTATGATGATTCTGACTGATATATCCTGGTTACCAACGCACTCTATACGTAAACACGCGTATGGTGAAGAATACATTTTGTGTTCGTTACAACCTGATCTTGTTATTATTATCGAAGAATTTATATGACAATTAATTTTCGATCAGTCATGAGGCCAATTAATTATAAATGCTTTATAACTATCTAATAATAGATACATCAAAGCCTTAAATGAAATTTCACCCACCATAAATCCCATTCATCCCGAGTATTTACAACTTATATCCTCTCAATTGTCTATACGAAGATTAGCTCTAAATTAGGGAGGTATATTTTTTAATTGATAGATTTTACAGATCTTTTTGGAGCATAATTAGTTGAACCTAATCAAAGAGACCCCATACATCGCTACCATTTCAAAACGGTTCTTACATCCAAATTTCACATAGATGCAGGCACGGGCGCGGCACGTTAAATCGTCGCTTTATTTACTGATTTGGTTAGCGATAGCTTTACCTCCCCTGATATCAGGGTGGCATTTTTATATGACTCCTGATGCTCTGAGGATCCATCAGCCAGGCTATGATCTTTATAAGTCATCCGGGTTGATCGGCCAGGGGCTCGGTGTTATGGGAAGCCTCATGATCATCGTGGGCGTAGCAACCTACAGCATCAGGAAACGATTCCATCGTTTGGGAAAAGCAGGGAAGCTTCGCAACTGGTTAAGTTTTCACATTTTTTTATGCTCTCTTGGTCCTTTTCTTGTTGTTTTGCATACATCGTTTCGGCTTACCGGTATTATCGCGATAGCTTTTTGGAGTATGATCATAGTTGTGGCCAGCGGTGTATTCGGAAGATATGTGTATGTGCGAATTCCCAAGACTCCCGATGGTCATTTTCTTAATGTCCACCAGTTACATGAGCAACGACGACATATGGTTGAGACATTTTCCATGGTTGTTCCAAAACATGAAGCCATCTTACAGACCATGAATATTCAGATGGAGGTACCCCGACTGTTGCGGCCGTCTGAAGCGCTGACATGGGCTTTTTCTCAGGATATGTTACGTTTCCGGAGAAACCACAAGTGGGAACACGTTGCAAGTAATTATAACCTTACCGACGAGCAAACAGACGTTGGTGGTAAAGTCGTACGTAACCTACAGCGAAACTCGCAGCAAATAGCCCTTCTGCAACCATTTCAAAAGATGTTTACTTACTGGCATGTCATGCACGTTCCCTTAGCCATGGTCATGTTTATCATATTAATCATTCACATCGCTGTAGCTATAGCATTCGGTTACACCTGGATTTTTTGAGATCAAGAAAAGGATAGATTATGAAATCAAGAACCAAGTTATTGATTCTTCTGGCAATCAGTGTAATTGCCATGGTCGGTTTTGGAATCTGGAAGACGACCAGTACCCATCAAACACAGGACGCCACCGGTTCTGTCTCATCTGGTGTGGAGGCAATGACCCAGGCTATGAGCAGCAGCCCGGCTGATACCGTCCCCGATGCTGAAAATGTATCATCACAATACCAGGCGCAGGTCCAGGGTCTGGAGAAACGATTGAAGACAGTCCCCAACGATACAACCCATCTCATACGACTGGCGGAACTGTACCAGGATGGACACCAATCGGATAAGGCCATTCCGCATTATAAACACTATTTGGAATTGCATCCCAAAAATCATCAGGCATGGCTTGATTTGGCAAACTGCTATGGGAAACAGGATAACTGGCAAGGGGCATTAACTGCGACGGAAGGTCTTCTTAAAATCTACCCGGATGATTCCTTTGGCAAATACAATTTGGGGGCCATACATGCAAATATGGGGCAATTTCAGGCAGCCCGGGAAATATGGACCCAACTGACCAAACTTCATAATAATCCGCACATCGTCGCCATGGCACAACAATCGCTCGGGCAACTTGACAAGATGTCGAATGCTATAAACGACAAAAAATCGAATTAATCTCCATTGTCGACGTACCCCCCTCCATATAAACCACTCTTTCTGTCACATCTGAGATGGACCCCGCTTCTGTTAGTGTTTATAGCAATATGTCTTTATTCCGTCCCAGTCAGAGCCCAGCTCATTTCACCGGGTAAACTTTCGAAGGCTCATGAAAGTCTGGAAGGCATTACCAACTGCACCAGCTGCCACGAATTGGGTAAAAGGGGGATATCCAACATTCGTTGTCTCGACTGCCACAAGCCATTAAAACAGCGGATAGATCTGAAACTGGGATACCATGCTTCACCGGACGTCGCAGGAAAAAGCTGTGCCAGCTGTCATAAGGAACATCTTGGAGTAACATTTAAGCTCGTTGATTGGGACACAACAAATTTCGATCACCGGAAAACCGGGTTTGCTTTAATCGGCAAACATATGAAAGTAGCTTGTGAAAGTTGTCACAAGCCGGCTTTTATTACTAATCCATTGGTTCGCTCATTTAAAGCAAAGAACCATGCCCTGTCGACTACATTTCTGGGCCTGAGCACGAAGTGTGAACCTTGCCACAAGATCGATAATCCACACGGTCTTCAGTTTGCGGGAAAGGACTGCGGCAGCTGCCATACGCCATAC
Organism: Balneolales bacterium; assembly: GCA_035266485.1. GTDB lineage: Bacteria > Bacteroidota > Rhodothermia > Balneolales > DATFMH01 > DATFNI01. Next base: position 265 of record DATFNI010000374.1, on the reverse strand, counting down.
AGCTGGAAAGATTCACTCACTTTTAATCACAGTCAGACCAGGTTCGCCCTTATGGGAAAACATATTCAGGTAAAATGTTCTGACTGCCACAAGAAGATAGCAGGACCAAACGGTAAACCGATGGTAAAGTACACAGGACTCACCTTCACCTCATGCGTCGATTGCCATAAGGATGTACACAAAGGCACGATGGGTACGAATTGTCAAAGCTGCCACTCCGTAAATGGCTGGCATATCTTCAAGAAGAAATTTAAGGATGCCACAT
>DATFNI010000373.1:0-7954 GCA_035266485.1 Balneolales bacterium | reverse complement strand
TTGGCAGGTTGCATGTTTGTGTCTTATGCATGAGCAGCTAAAATCTTTGCGTCTCAAAAACAGTAAAAAATGAGACACAAACTTTGAACAGCAATGTCAAAAGTAAACTTAGGGATACAGCATATACTCATCTGGTTCCGAAATAGCCACAAAATATCTCATTTTCCCACATTATCCCTGATTTCTACAATTATCTCTTACTTTTAGCTGCTTTTAGAATGTTTAAACGCATAGACGCGTCTTCTAACAACTTTTAGCGACTGGACGAACCTCAAGAAACCGTTAAAAACTGAAAACAACGAATCACGTACGATTTAGTGCGTTTCAGAGCACTTTAATCGTGGTCACAGATGGGTAATTCTTTATGTTTTTTACCCTCTTTCAGTGATCTATATGGACTTTTAACTTTAATGTACCCGGAGAAACTGCCATATGGTCCCTGGATTTGTCCTCTTTAAATAAAGAATGGGGGCAGTGGTTTAAATTTTCTCCTGTAAGTTGACTGTTAATCTATTTGGAGGAACTTTTTTAAACCAACTGATTAATCCATCAAGACGAGATCTCAAAAAAACGATACACCTTATTGATAAAGCTGTTGGTGAGCTTAATAAAGGCCGCGTATCAAAACCTGTTGATCTGGATGAATTGCATAAGCTCATCGGTTAGAAAGAATCATCGTGAGGACGTCAGAGCTCAAACTTAAAAAACTTAAGGCATGTGTAAACGAGGATAAATTTGCCCAGTTGAAATCTAACAAGGGATAAATACAAACTACAAGATATATAATATTAATTATTTAATCCTGTTAGATTCTTTGTTAGAAAGACGTTAGAATGGCGTCAGATTGTGAGATTAACGTTAGAAAAATGGGGGGCAATCTAACGTAGAATCTAACAGGATTATCTTTTGTAATAACAGATGATTATCCGAATTGTTAGAATGTTAGATTTTAAAATGAGTCGAAGTCAAAAACACACATCGATGTGTAGGTGACTTTAATTTTTTAGGAAGAATTATCTAAAAGTTGATTCCTTATCAGAGGACGAAAGTGCGAGTGAGTCGCGTCGCGGTGAACGGATAAAACCGGGTAAAACTCGGGTGATGTGTAAACGAAAGAGATTTCTCCGGACCGGAATCTGACCATGGCCTATAATCATATATTATCATTAATAATATCAGATATTTAATATTGGTCAGATTAAAGGTCAGAAACGTGTCAGAATTAGGTCAGAATGTCAGAATTAGGTCAGAAAAAATAAGCTAAATCTGACACGTTTCTGACCTAAAATATGACAACATATATGTAATAATAACAAATATTTATATTATCTTGTCAGAAGGTCAGATTCAAAAATGGCACGAAGAAAAACACACATACATTGGGGATATCTTTTAACTTAACGCACTTAAAAATATGACTCCTCTTTGCAATGTCATCGAAGAATTCTGTGACCGTCACTTGGAGCCGGATTCCTTTTTCTTCATTGCCTCAATGCGCTCCATTTTACGCTTCAGGTTCTTTGCGGCGAGGTGGGTGTATACTTCGTCCGTTATTTTTACGCTGGAATGGCCGGCCATGTCTTTTGCTTCGGATAGGGTGAATCCTTCTTCGAGCCAGGTTGTAATGGCCCGGTGTCTCATCCCATGAAACGTCCGTGTATCTGGTATGCCTGCCATACGCAGATACTCTTTGAACTCCTTCCGCGCGTGATGACCGACGATGGGTTGGCCACGATAGGTGATGAATACATAATCGTCCGGTCCCGGTACACCGCGGACTTTAAAATATTGCTTCAGGTACTTCCGGAGCCTGGATGTGATGGGGATCATCCGTTCCCGGTTCCGCTTGGCTTTATCGATGTAAATGTATTCGAGATCTCCGATCAGATTTCTTCCTTTCAGACCGGTGTAGTTGTCTTCCTTTCTTGCCGCCTGATAGGGATTGTACAGACATTCGTGTATCCTTAAACCGGCATCAACGAGCGTAATGATGACCGGTTTAAACCAGGGTTGTTCAAAATAGGACCGGTGATATTTATTCTTCCGTCTCTCTTTGTTTTTCTTGTCGAATGCCTTGAATAGCTTTTCCAATTCATCCTCTGTTATCATTTTGGGAAGAACGCGGGCATCCTTTTGGGGCAGATCGATGTTAGAAACCAGATCTTTTTGAACCCATCCGTTTTTCATCAGGAAACGCCACCATCCACCCAGATGCTGCCGGTCGGTGTACCGGGTCGTAGTGCTGATCTCAGGGCGGTATAGAAATTTCAGGAAATGTTCCTTGGTTACGGCGTTGATTGGTTTTCCATTCAGGTTGTTAAACGACAAAAAGTAACCGACGATATCCACATAAATCTGCCTTGTTCTCTTTTTGCGGTGCTTTTTTGAATCGAGCAGCATTTCTAATGAATCGTCGAGCGTCCAGGGCTCTGGATTTTCCTCGTCCTCACGCAATGCCGACTCAAGATCAAAAGAAGGGGCGAAGGGATCGATTTCCTTTCGCTCAAATTTCGCTTGAAGTTCCTCAAGGCGTTTGACTGCGACAGGTCTTTGTCTGGTCTTGAGTGAAAATTTTATTTCTTTACGCTGGCCGTCAACAATTTTGTTAAATCGCGCATACCACGTCTTACCTCTTTTTTGTAGAAAGGACATTATGATGAAAAATTTGTTCCGCTTTTTGTTCCGCATTTCCGGGAAAAGTCGGGACATTGTTCCTCATTTTTAGTCCTTTCTTTTCCTTAAATGAAATGTACAAAAACGGCAGAAACAAAAAAAACCGGCTTAAATGTGCATTTAAAGCCGGTTTTGAAGGGGTGCCGAAGGCGGGACTCGAACCCGCACGGGATTGCTCCCACACGCCCCTGAAACGTGCGCGTCTACCAATTCCACCACTTCGGCATTGAAGAAAACAGGGATCGGTGTCGCGGTGGGGGCAACCAAGATTGCTCCCATCCCGAAAGCATTCGGGACGCGTCTACCAATTCCACCACTTCGGCAATAAAGAAAGATCTGTTTTCCTTTCAGGAAAGCAAAGATACGGAGTTGACAGAAAAAAGCAATGAATTATTACACGGAAGGGGCTGAATGAGGCAATCTTCTATCATCACCCACACTTTCAACTACAATAGGTCGCCGGCGTAGTCATTCGATGGTCATTCAGTAGTCATCTAATAGTCATTCCAGAACGTATTGAGAACAAAATTCACGGGGTGGTTTGAAGACAATAGTATACCAACCTAATGACAGCGAAGAGAATGACTATCGAATGACCATATGCAGTCGCTCCTCACTACAAACTTTCCTCGATAAATTGAGTAAACGGTTGCACTGACACTATGTCTCTTTCCCAGGATACAAACTTTTCATGAGGCTCCGATAGGCCTCACTGACTTCAATATCTCTGCGCCCCATCATAGCTTTTGCCGTTTCCATGGCTTTTTCAAAATCATAAGGCTCCAGTCCTTTGCTTGTCAGCCAGGAAAATGAGGGCAAATACTTTGGTGGAAAGGTATCCGTGGCAATGTTGCAGCTGACGCCAAACATGCTGCCGGTATTGATCATTGTGTTAATGGCTGTCTTGCAGTGGTCACCCATTACTGTTCCGCAGAACTGGAGGCCGGTATCATATGGTTCACCTGTCGTCCAATCGGGCAACCTGACTTTACTGTAATTGTTTTTCAGGTTGGAGTTATTGGTATCGGCACCGAGATTACACCATTCGCCGATCACAGAGTTGCCGAGATATCCTTCGTGTGATTTATTCGAATGTGCTATGAATATCACATTATTTACTTCCCCTCCAACTTTGCAGTATGGACCAATTGTTGTGTTCTTGTATATTTTTGCAGCCATTTTTAGCACAGAAAGCGAACCGATAACAGCAGGTCCTCGAACGATAGCTCCTGCAAGTAGTTTTGCTTCCCGTCCCAAATAAACCGGACCTTCGTGGGAGAGGATGACCGATCCGGGTTCGATTGATACGCCTTCTTCCATGTAAACCGGATAGGTACCCTCTATAGCTACATGAGGAAAGGAGGAAATGGTCTTTTGAGTTGGATTTAAAAAAGTGAAGTCCTTGGCAATCTCCAGTCCGTTAAATTCAAATAATTGCGTTGGACGGGAAAGAAGCCAGCCATGATTTGTTGTACTGAATGTAACAGAAGAAAAATCCGGCTCTCCCTGTTTGATAAAATTAAGACTCTTTTTACTATCGACAAGGGCGGCTACAGAAATCCCTTTATATTGCAGACCTTCTCCAGGTTTTAAACGCAGCAAATCGTCACGCAATGATCTTTCGGGAATATACCGTGCGCGTATCCAAAGAATATTTTCATCTTTTGGAAATGGTTTGGTTGGAAACAGGGTTCTCAATTCAGGACGTATGAGACGATGAATAATGTCTGTAGCAAGTAGTAGCTTCCATTTTTCGGCAAGGGTAAAAACACCTATTCGTAACTGGTCCACTGGCCGTGTAAGAGTTAGTGGATGTAAGTGCTTAAGCTCTTTGTCCTCGAATAAACAAATAGAAAACATAAGTTCCGATAAATTTTTTTAATGGAAGAGTCATAAATCGATGATAAATGTTAGCGGGATGTCAACTTATTCGTAACTTAAAAATTACATTTGATATTTTTTAGTTTTTTCATTCTTTTGCTCGATCATTATTATCGGCAGAGTAAAATTTTTAGGAGTATCAGTTATCAGGTATTGAGATACAAACATATTTAGAATAGCAAACAATAATTAACAAACTATAATTATGTGCGGAATAGTTGGATATATAGGTAACAGAGATGCTGCTGACGTAATTGTAAAAGGACTTCACCGTCTGGAATACCGGGGCTACGATTCTGCGGGGGTAGCCATCGTAAATGGAGAACTTTCTATCCGAAAAACGAAAGGCAAGGTCTCTGATCTGGAACGATTGCTTAATGAGAAGCCGGTAAAAGCCACGATGGGTATTGGTCATACCCGTTGGGCCACGCATGGTGAACCAAATGACGTCAACGCCCATCCACACATCTCGCAAAATGGTAAATTTGCTCTGGTGCATAATGGAATTATTGAAAACTATGATGCACTGAAGGTTGAGCTGTCGAAAAAAGGTCATAAGTTTTTAACAGAGACCGATACCGAGGTTTTGGCCCATCTTATTGAGGAGGTCCAAAATATGTCCAACCTCGGGTTTGAAGAAGCGGTACAGCATGCTTTACGCCAGGTTGTCGGCACCTACGGACTTGCTATCGTACATGTCGATTATCCCGATATGCTGATAGTAGCACGCAAAGGATCACCTCTTATCGTTGCAATTGGCGATGGCGAATATTTTGTTGCTTCAGATGCCTCGCCAGTGGTGGAATACACCAATAAGGTTATTTATCTCGATGATGATGAAATGGCAGTGATCACACGGGATGGTTACGAAGTAAAGACCACACGCAACATACCGCACATTAAAGAAGTGCATGAGCTGGAAATGAGTATCGAGCAGATCGAAAAGGGCGGGTATGACCACTTCATGCTTAAAGAAATTTATGAGCAACCCCGTTCAATAGCCGACTGCCTGCGTGGAAGAGTGTTGCCTAGCGAAGGAACCGTACATCTTGGCGGGATTGATTCAGTGATGGATCAGTTGATGCATGCCGACCGGTTTATCATAGCAGCGTGTGGAACCAGCTGGCATTCCGGCCTGGTTGGGGAATATTTATTTGAACATCTTGCCAAGTTGCCTGTCGAAGTCGAATATGCTTCCGAATTTCGTTATAAGGATATTCTCATTGGGAAGGGGGATGTCATGATTGTGATATCCCAGAGTGGCGAAACCGCGGATACCTTGGCCGCTTTGCGGGAGGCGAAAGAACGCGGCGCAACCGTTGTCGGTATTTGTAACGTCGTTGGTTCGACCATTGCACGAGAGACTGATGCCGGAGTTTATATTCATGCGGGACCCGAAATAGGGGTGGCTTCAACGAAAGCCTTTACGGGCCAGGTTGCCGTGCTTGCCATGATGGCTCTCATGATTGGACGTGCAAGAGGTACCATCGAAGAATCCTACTATCAAAAGGTTCTATCTGACTTGCACGCCGTGCCGGCTAAAATCGGAGAGATTCTCAAACAGGCCGGTCAATTGAAAAATATCGCCCAGTTATTCACTTATGCTCCCAATTTTCTGTATTTGGGCCGAAGCTACAATTTCCCGGTTGCCCTTGAAGGAGCCCTGAAGCTGAAAGAGATTTCCTATATCCACGCCGAGGGATATCCGGCTGCGGAAATGAAACATGGTCCCATTGCCTTAATAGATCATCATATGCCGGTTGTGATTATTGCCACTACCAATCATACGAACGACAAGACAGTAAGCAATATCCAGGAAGTCAGGGCCCGTCATGGAAGAGTCGTTGCCGTCACAACTTCCAATAATGATGAGGTTAAACGGCTGGCTGAATTCATTATTGATATACCTGAAATTTCCGATTGCCTTTCACCATTGTTGTCTGTTATCCCACTTCAACTACTTTCCTACTATATAGCAGTGAACCGCGGTTGCAACGTGGATCAACCCCGCAATTTGGCTAAAAGTGTGACGGTTGAATAATTTCTTTTAGCTCAAGTTTTTCCAGGCTGATACGATAAAATATATAGCAACTGGAATTTGTATTGTTTTAATGCATATAATCCAGCGACCCGTTTGCGCTTCTGACCTCGGATTACTGTCTATTGCAGTATCATGAGATACAGGAATTTATACGGATATCAGAGCTGAAATGTATCCGTATATTATTCCATTTTTGAACAAAGATTCACAAAAAAATTGACAATAATAATTTGGTTTGTTAATTGTTCACAAGTTTTCCACATTTGGCAACCTAACAATAATAGCTTCGTGTCATGTCTCACTGGAAGAGCATAATGTTAAAGTTGACCATCCTGATTATAATCACCATCGTTTTGTTGACAGGTTGAGGTGTCAATTGTAAGCGATTTCAGACTTTTCTGTTGGTTTAAGAGTAATAATCCGGGGATCTTCAACAAATATATTTTTAATCAAATAGCGATTTCCTGCTGTTGCGGGAAATGATGATCAGACTATATACCTTCAGCCGGAAAAGCCTGTAAAGACAGGCTCATATTGCTGTACCGGTTCCTCGTCTTCAAGGATGCTGTGATTAACAGTAACTTATTGTCTGCCAAATGTTGCAATTAATAAGTTATTGTATCTTCTGTATCAATCTTTCTGCCTCTTTTTTATAACCAGGATCATCAGGACTTTTATTTGGAAGTTTTAGAAGTTCGTTTATTGTTTCAATCGATTTATGATCCTGATGTGCAGTATGGTAAGCCACGGCCAGGCTATAGTAATACATGATAACATTTGGATTCAGACTGATCGCTTTTTGGTAGCATTGTATTGCCTTTTGTGTACTTGCGCCTTTGGGAAGTCCGCCGAAAAGCACATTGGCGGCTAGTCGTTCGGCAAAATTCAGGTTGTCTACCTTGTAGTTCCAACGTCCAAGCACATACCACGCCTCAGCGAGTGATGAGTCCTCCGAAATGGCCTTGTCTACATAATGCTTGATGTCGTTGGAAGCTGCAACACGATCTTTTGCGCTGGCGATTAACGCGATACGCCCCATAGCAACAGACATCACGAAATTCGAGTAGGCATCATCAGGTCGTAACCGCAGAGCCCGTTTAGCCAATTTCTTGGCCTTTTGGAAGTAAGCCTCCTTCTGGCTTTTGTTTGAGATACGATTTCCTACCCGTGAGTAATAGTAGCTGGCATTCCACACGGCCTCATAATTGGTGCTGTCTTTGTCTAATACACGCAAATAAGTATCCAATGCCTCCTTCTCATGGAATTCATTTTTTAAAGAATCGGCTTTCTGCAGAAGCTTAGTTACAGTTAAATTATTTTGAGCAGTAGATACCTGAGAGGTAAGTATGATCGTTAAAA